>NZ_FWWY01000001.1:0-191416 GCF_900176145.1 Sulfobacillus thermosulfidooxidans DSM 9293
GCGGCGATGTCCATCTCTTGACGCAGAGCAGCACGATCTTGTTCGACGGTGATAACCACAGGATTGGGGATCACAGCAAAAGAGGTGCCTGCCCGAAAATATTTTTTGGCTTCTTCAAAAGGCACAATGACTCGCTTAGCCCTGGGGCCCAATGTCCTGTTGGTAAACCCGGGCCACACATTTTGTTCCTGCAGGACTAAGGGCACCCCCATTAACACCGCAGCTAATCCCACCGGTCCTGAGACATAGCCTCCCGTACCGACCACGACATCGGGCTTAAACCGTCGAATATGACCCATCGCCTCTAACAATCCTCGCAGCGCCGCCCATACTCCCTGCATTTTGCCGTTTAACCCTTTTACGAGCAGCCCTTTGGCATGAATGGTGGCAAAAGGAATATTATGGCGAGGAACGAGATCCCGTTCCAGTCCATGGTTGGTGCCAATGTAAAGCACATCCAAGGATCCCACCAAATCCCTGACAGACTTAACAATGGCTATCGCTGGATAAATATGCCCACCACTACCTCCTCCTGCAATTATCAAACGCATGAACCCAATCGCTCCTTCACCGGTATCTCTGCCAAAAGATGAGACCACTTTCAGATTATGCTTTCCCTTACATTGCGTGCTTACTAATATTTAGAAGAACTCCAACGCCAGCCATACTCAGAACAAGAGATGAGCCGCCATAACTAATAAAGGGCAAGGTAATCCCGGTAACAGGAAGAGTTGCTGTTACGACCCCCATATTAATCGCGGCTTGGATAGCAATCATCGTCGTCAACCCGGTTGCCACCAGACTTGAAAACATATCAGGAGCTCTCATGGCAATCCGGTAACCTCTCCAAGCCACCAAAAGGAATAACAAGACCACAGTAATCGTTCCCATGAGCCCCAATTCTTCCCCTAAAATGGCGAAAATAAAATCCGTAAAAGCTTCTGGCAAGTAACCTAGGGCCTGCCGGGAATAGCCTAATCCGACCCCTAGAACACCTCCCGAGCCAAGCGCCAACAGTGCTTGAATGGTGTGGAAGCCCTCGCCTAATGGATGCTTCCATGGGTCAAGAAATGCTAATAAACGCTGGCGCCGGTAGGGTTCAGCAATCATCGCCCAGGCCAGCACCGGAACAGCCGCCCCCGCTAATTCAAATAAGTGTCGTTTTTTAACCCCGCTGACGAATAACATCACGAAAAACGTACCAGCAATAGCCACCGTGGTTCCTAGGTCTGGTTCCGCCAACACTAACACAAACACAATCGACGCCAATAAAATATGGGGCATGACGCCTCTCCAAAAATCACCCAACTGCTCCCGGTGCAGACTAAATAACCGTGCGAACAAAAATACCATGGTTAACTTGGCTAATTCTGAAGGCTGAATCTGCAGTGATCCCACTCCCAGCCAACGCCGGGCCCCGTTTATGTCGATACCGACATGAGGAATGAGCACCGCGATTAATAACAGGACGGATAGAACAAAACCCGGAAAAATTAATTTGGTATAGCGCCAATAATCTATTCGGCTTGTGATGATCATAGCCAGGATACCAATAACTGCCCACATCAATTGGTGTTCCACATAGTAATAAGGATTTCCAAATTGCTTAAATGATGTCGAGGCGCTCGCAGAAAAGACGACTACCGTTCCCAAAGCCAACAGGGCTGAAACAGCGGCCAACAATAGATAATCGATGCGTCGTCTTTCTGTATTCATCAATGATTCCTCCTTCATCCGCCTTCTCCCACGGTGTTACATCCACCACCATGCCACCGCAGCACCCATAGCGGCAATGAGCCAAAACACTGCCACAACGCGTTCTTCTGGCCATCCCCCTAATTCAAAATGATGGTGTAAGGGGCTCATCCGAAAAACGCGTCTGCCCGTTAAACGAAAGCTTAAGACTTGAATGATCACGGAAAGTGTTTCAAGGACAAATAATAAGCCAATGATCGGCAAAATCAGGGTTGTGCGCGATACAATAGCGGCTCCAGCCAATGCCGCACCCAGAGCTAACGATCCCGTGTCCCCCATGAATACCCGGGCCGGATGGATATTGTAGCGTAAAAAGCCAATAAGAGAACCAATAAGAGCGGTTGAGACCAGAGCTAGAGCCATTTGATGATGAACTACCCCCCAAAACGCAAAGAACGCCATCGTCAAGGTGACAGCCCCTGCTGCTAGTCCATCGAGACCGTCCGTAAGATTAACCGCGTTACCACTCCCTAAAATGGCTAGAACGGACAAGGGACCGAAAATCCAAGGCAGCGCCACTGTCCCCCAATGAAACGGTAGTACATATGGCCCGTCCGCATGAAATCGTCGTGCCGCCAACCACGTAAACGCCACGGCAAAAAGGATCTGAAAAAGTAATTTTTCGCGTGCTTTGAGTCCTAGTGGGCGCTTAAATACTACTTTTAACAAATCATCGGCTAAACCAATCATCCCGTAGGACCAAATTAACGTCACCAATGCCCATGCTTCCAGGTTATTGTCCGCAAATAATAAGACGGCCAATGGCAAAGGTAAGAGAAACAATAACCCGCCCATAGTTGGTGTCCCCTGTTTTTTTAAATGTGACTGGGGACCAACATCTCGAACCATCTGCCCAAATTTGAGCCGGTGCAATACGGGAATGACAATGGGTCCGAGTCCAAAGGCCACAACAAAACCCAGGAGACCAGCGTAAACAACGTTCAAGATGGTCCCCCCCAATCTTTTAGCCTTTGATACAGTTCATCAAAATTCATCCCATGTGAAGCTTTCAATAAAATAACGTCGTCCGCTCGCACCTGAGTCTGAAGCCAGGCAAAAGCTTCATTCAAATTAGCGACCCATGTTGCCACTCCCGATTTCTCTAAGTTAGCAGCTTTCGCGATAATCCGCGCTCTAGAGCCAACAGCAAGAACCATATCGGCGTTGCGGCTCGCTGCCGTTCCGACTTGCCAATGGCCAGGTTCTTCTTGGCTACCCAACTCTAACATATCGCCCAGGACCGCTATGCGGCGCCCCATCGTCTTATGGGCTGCTAAGATTTGAAGACTCATCGTCGTAGATAGGGGACTGGCATTGTAATAATCGGCCAAAATCGTTAGGGATCCAACCGACCGCCGCTGCAACCGGCCCGTTCCCGGGTCGACCTGTTCAAGGCCCCTCCGAATTTCGTCAGGACAAAGTCCTAATGCGGTACCTACCAAAAACGCTGCCGCAACATTGGCGCCATGTTGTTTCCCTAACCAGGGAATACGAATTGTCACGGCATCGCCCTGATATAATAATGTGACTTCCGTCGCCGTATCCAGCATGTGAACGCGGTCAATGATGACATCCCCCGATTTATGGCCAAACCACAAAATCGGATGATCGGATAGATGTTCTCCTAATTCACGTACCAAGGGATCATCCGCATTAAGCACAGCCGTGCCTTGGGGTTTCAGACCCTGCAAAATTTCTCCTTTAGCCCGTTGAATGTTTTTGATGCTCCCTAAAGATTCCAAATGGTTTGGACCAATATTTGTAATCACTGCGACATCGGGTGGTGTGATAGTTGTCAACTGCGCGATTTCTCCTAAAGCCCTCATACCCATTTCGGCGACAAAATGGGTCATCGAATCGGGACTGCGCAAAAAGGACAGAGGAATACCAATCGCCGTATTATAGTTTCCCTGGGATTTCCCTACCACAAACTTGGATTGTAAGGTCGCCGCAATAAGTTCCTTGGCACTAGTTTTTCCCACACTACCGGTTATTCCAACAACCGTAATATGCCGGGTATCCACTAGACTCCGGGTCAGTGTTCCCATGGCCATGAGAGGCGAATCTACCACAAGGCTAGGACCGGTGATGGGTGCATACGTCTTTTCCACCATGGCAATGCCGCCTTGGGCCCAAACGTCCGGAACAAATTGATGTCCATGCGTTCGAGTTCCGGGGAGGGCCACGAATAATGATCCCGGTCGAACTTCTTGACTATGGATGGTAACATCTTTTAATACATCGTCTAATTCGACTCCCCAAGCTCTCGCGGAACAGAAATCGACGATATCCTTAACTTTCACAACCATCATGATTTTTTAAGCTCCCGTAAGGCCTGGCGTGCAACTTCCCGGTCATCAAAATGAATCGTGCCGTCACGATAAATTTGATAGGTTTCATGACCCTTGCCTAAAATAAAAACCACATCGCCGGGTTGAGCTTTTTGTAATGCCAAGCGAATGGCCCGTTCCCGGTCAAGTTCAATTTCAAATGGTGTACCTGTTGGCGCCAATCCTTCCCGAATCTGCGCGATAATATCCATCGGATCCTCGGACCGCGGATTGTCCGCCGTTAACATCACCCAATCCGCCAAACGGCCAGCTGCCTCACCCATGAGAGCTCGCTTGCCCCGGTCACGATCCCCTCCTGCTCCAAACACCACACGCACAGCCCCGACCGTAAATTCTCTGGCCGTCTTAAGAACATTTTCCACCCCGTCAGGAGTATGAGCGTAATCCACAATAACCGTAAAGGGTTGCCCTTCGTCTATCCGTTCGAATCGTCCGGGAACCCCGGGATAGCGCGCCAAGGCCTCAGCCATTTGCCGGGGCGAAAGGCCATAAATATAACCGACACTCATTGCGGCCAAGGCATTTAACACATTAAAGGTGCCCGTCATATCAAATTCAACAGCCTGTTTCTCGCCTCCTGGGAACGTGGCCAAAAACTGTACCCCGCGACTTCCGACCGTCACCATGCTGCCGCGGACATCAGCTCCTTCACTGAGTCCATAGGTAATGACGGGAACAGAGCACATGTTAATCAAACGCCGTCCGTACTCATCATCAATGTTAATAATCGCCGCTTGCGGTCCCGTCTTTTTGGTCTGGCCTAGCCGTTTGAACAAGATAGCCTTGGCTTGAAAATAGGATTCTAAATCCTTATGAAAATCCAAGTGGTCTTGGGTTAAATTGGTAAACACTCCAATATCATACTGAACTTCATCAACTCGCGATAACACCAGCGCATGCGACGAAACCTCCATGACTGCTGCTCGCATTCCGCGGTCAACCATATGCCGCAAAATACTTTGCAAATCTGGGGATTCTGGCGTTGTTCGCGTCACTTTGTATGTGTCTTGACCCATTAAGGTATACAATGTCCCGGTCAACCCGGTGGGAATGTCATTTGCCTCGAGTAAGGCCCGGATAATATGCGTCGTTGTCGTTTTACCATTGGTACCCGTTACACCGATCATCGCCAAACGACTCGATGGGCTTCCGTAAAACTTGTCGGCGACCAAAGCCATTGCCTGACGTGCATTAGGCACGATGACGCCAGCCTTGCCACTCGGAATAGCATCTGCTCGCTCCACCAAAAATGCCACGGCCCCGCGGTTTGAAGCTTCTTGACAAAATAAATGACCATCTGTCCGAAATCCTGGAATCGCACAAAACAAATTGCCCGCTTCTACATGCCGCGAATCATAGGCGATTCCTGTTAATTCAATATTGGTGTCGCCGACACTGGTTGCACCGGGAATCGCTGCGATAAGATCCTTAAAAGTCATCCTCGAGGCCTCCTACTTTCCTACCTTTAACCGTAACCGTCCTTGCTCTCCGATCCGCCTTATCTCCCCGTTAGCCGAAATTACCCAGTCCAGACCTGAATGGTCGTTCCAGCTCGCACCTGGGTTCCTGGTTTGATCGATTGCCTGTGAACGTGGCCTTGCCCCTTGCCCTGGTGTGAGACATTCACGCCAAGTTCCCATGCCAATTGGGTTGCTTGGCTGATCGTCAGTCCCGTAAATCGAGGCACGGTTACCCATTCTAAATAGATACGGGGAGACCGACCCAATTTCAGTTGTAGAACCGTTCCTGCCGGTCGATACCCGCCATATTCAATGGATTGGTCAACCACGACATCACCTTGCCCTACAAATTGTACCGGAAAACCAAACGCTGCGGCATCTTGTTGGGCCGTTTCCGGATCCAAATTTACCAAACTCGGCACCATGGCTGGTTCACCTGGCTTTGGCGGTTTAATCGGTTCAGTCGCAGGAATTTTTAAATACCTAAAAATATTACGGACCAAATGTCCAAAAATTGGTGCAGCCACTTGCCCTCCATAAAAGGCTCCCACCGGTTCATCGACATTCACAATCACAGCCACTTCCGGATGGGGAACGGGACCAAAACCAATAAATGATGCAATATAAATGCCCTTTTCGGTGCGGCCGTTAACCACTTTTTGCGCCGTACCAGTTTTCCCTGCAATTCGGTAGCCGGGGACTTGGGCCAATTTGCCTGTGCCTTCCGATACCACGCCAACCATCATTTGTTGCACCGTACGTGCCACGTCAACGGACACCACACGCCTAACCACTTCTTCATCAAAACTTTTGACAATATCGCCACGTTGGTTAATAATGCGTTTTGCAACATGGGGTGTCAAGAGGACACCATCATTGGCTAACGCGGCAATCGCGGTTAGGAGGCCAATCGGTGTCACAGTAAGCGTTTGGCCGAAAGCCATGATGGCTAAATCTAAGGCTGTGACTCTTTTCATTGCCGGGAAAATGCCTAAGGCTTCTCCTGGTAAGTCAATATGAGTCCGTGAGCGTAATCCAAATCGGTCAAGATACTCATAAAATTTTTGAACTCCTAGTCCTAAGCCCAAGTCCATAAAACCCACATTACACGAATTCTTCACAACATCAGCCAACGTTTCACCGCCGTGTCCTTGGGGTCGCCAACAATTTACACGACGTCCCAAAACATTCTTAAAACCCGGACAGAAATAATGAGAGTTGACCGTAGCCGTTCCCTCTTGCAACGCTGCTGCTAGGGTTACGGGTTTAAAAATGGAACCGGGAGGAATCGCATCGGAAACCGATAATACACGGTATTGTTTAGGATTGTAATCCCGAAAGTGGTTCGGATCGATTGATGGTCGTTGCGCAATGGCTAGAATTCCTCCTGTTCTAGGGTGCATGACGACGATACTGACAGACTTCCCTTGGGTATGAATCATCGCCTGTTCGCAAGCCCGCTCGGCCATCCATTGGATATTCTCATCCAAACTGAGCTCGACAGTATCTCCTTGCACGGAAGGAATTACCCGGGTTTGAGCAAACTTTACGGTTTGTCCGGTCACGTCAAATTCTTCTTGCAGGCTGCCAGGTTTTCCCGTCAGGTACTTGTCGTAAGTCAATTCAATACCGGATAACCCTTGATTATCGATTCCCGTAAATCCTAACACAGGACCCGCCAATGCTCCTTGAGGATAGTATCGCGCCGTTTCCGTCAAAAGATAGATGCCCGGTAACGCACTCAGCTGGCTGCGTAAGGTCGCTAATTCCCCAGGCGATAAACGTCTTTTAATCCATACAAAACCTTGACGGCGTGACAAACGTTTTTGAACGGTCTTTTCTGGTATCGCCAATAATGTGGAAAGTAAGATAACCTCCTCCGTTCGGTGTTTTCGGGTCTGAATCGGGATCGCATAAACCGAATAAGCATGATGACTTCCCGCTAAGAGACGGCCATGGCGGTCAACAATATTTCCGCGAAAAGGAGCCAAAGGAACACCCCGAAAATGGATCCCATCGGCCAATGCCTTTAAATGAGCCGATTCGACGCCCTGAATATCCCCGAGCCTGCCCAGCAAAACGAAATCGTATAGTCCGACCAAGACCATGACAATAAAAGTACGGCGTTTAATCACTAATGTCGGCCGATTAGTCATACTGTGAGCCTCCTCGCCTGAAATTCAGGCTTGGTTACTCACCATATGTATGTCCTCATCGACCTTGGCAGAACCCGTTACGGCTTGACGAACGGTTTGGACCCATTATCTGGGCCTGCATAAGGTTTAATCTTCCAATATTTAAATAGGTAAGACGCGATATGTTGCCAGACTGGAGCTGAAACCTGATCACCATAGAACAGCTTGCCAATCGGTCGATTGATCATCACAAGCATGATAAACCGCGGGTGGGGAACTGGCCCAAATCCCATATAAGACGACACAAATAAGTTGCTCGATGTTTTCCCATCAACAATCTTCTGAGCTGTTCCCGTTTTCCCGCCGATTACATAACCAGGGACTTGAGCGGGAACCCCCGTTCCCTGAGTCGCTTCCAAAACCATCATGTGCTCTATCTCTTTAGCCACTTTGGGTGTATCAGGTCGTGATTCCACCTGCGGTTTGACCGTTTTAATGACCTGGCCCGTGGGCGACAGGATAGCCTTGAGAATATGAGGCTGCATCATGATGCCGTGGTTGGGAATGGCAGAGTCGGCAGTGATCATCTGCATGGGCGTCACCGCCATGCCTTGGCCAAATCCAATCGTTGCTAAATCCACCGCATTGACTTGATTTTTGGGAATCCAAATTCCGCTAGAATCGCCCGGTAACCCCACATTGCTGGGGTGGTCCAATCCAAATTCCTTAATGTAGTGGTACATTCCGTCCACGCCGACTTTCAAGGCGACATCCATAAACACTTGGTCCGAGGAGACTTCTAACCCGCGTGTTAAGGTAATCCATCCCCAGCCTACCGGATTCCAGTCGTTAATGCGCACGCCATCCACAATTTTATAACCGCGCGTATCGAACATACTATTCGGCGTGAAGAGCCCTAATCCTAAGCCTGCCGAAGCCGTTACAGGTTTGAAAATGGATCCTGGTGGAACAGGGTCCTGCACGGCATAATCTGTCATCTCTAACGGAGTCGCTGAGTAATAGTTATTAGGATTAAAGTTCGGCCAGTTGGCTAAGGCAATGACGGAACCGGTATGGGGATTGAGTATAATGACCGTTCCATTCAAGGCATGGGCTCGTTTTACACCCCACTTCAGCCATTTTTGTGCCACAGCCTCAATGTTCGCATCAATTGTTAATTGCACGGTATCGCCAGGCTGGGGCGCCTTATATGCCTCTTGCCATTGGGGCAAGGGATTGCCGCTCGCATCCGTCCGCACAATCCAATACCCAGGTTTCCCTGATAAGATCTTATTATCTTCATACTCAATACCGGCTAGTCCCTGACCATTGGCTCCCACCATCCCGATAACTTGCGAAGCCAGCGTGCCATTAGGATATTCTTGGCCACTGGTGGGAATGACACTAATGCCGGTTAAATTGAGCTGTTCAATTTTTGTGGCTAAACTTTGTGGTACAGAACGGTCCAACAGGGCATACCAAGAATTATTACTCAACACTTTCTTCAACAAGGATTGAGAGAACGGTAAATATTTAGCCAAGACGGCCGCTTCTTGAGCTGGATGGGAGACATATTTGGGAGCGGCGACAATCTGATAGGTCGGCACATCCATCGCTAAAATTGTTCCGTTACGATCAATTATTTTGCCTCGCGGCGCTGGCAAAATGATCTTATGAACATGGATATTCCGCGCATAAGCCTTTAGACTTGAAGCGTCAGCAATTTGAATGATGACCAATCGAATGATCAGCACCAGCATGAACACGGCTGTGAAGATTAACGTCCATAAAGCGCGCCACTGCACTGATCGTCGTGTTTTCATGATTTAACGACGGCTCCTCGAAGCTGATTAATCCATTGATCGACCAACTGAATCCACGTAATATGACTTGAATGTCCTTTGAATGTAGACATCTGAACGATCGGTTGCTTGGGTTCAACCATAGTCACTTTCAGTTTTGATGCATCAGCGGCCAATGCTTTTGGAGAACTTAAGGTAGTGACATCAAGTGTCAGCATCTGTTGTTGACGTTTGAGTTGGGTATATTGATTCTGTAATTGGTCGACTTGATATCCCATAACCATGACATGAATCGCTAATACCGATGCCACCATAGCCGCCGCCCACAATGATCCAATCCACAAGATCGTGTGAAGCCATGGCTTCAGTTTACGCCGCGGTTTGACGACTTCCTTATAGCGAAGCCTTTTTTCCCAAGTTCGTGCCAAATTGCCTTCGTTCAAGCCATTGTAGGGTTCGCGGTCGATCATTGAACATGTTCCTCCTTGATTTTTGTCGATTTATTAAGGTTAATAGCCAATTACCGCATTTGGTGTCGACACCAACGTCATAAATCACCCGTTTACCGTCTCGTGAATTGTTTCATCAAAATCAAAGCCGTTCGAAAGCGCGTAATTTTGCTGAACGGGAACGTGGATTATCCTGAATTTCATCGTCTGTCGGAGTCAGAGGATGTTTGGTTAAAACTTGTCCCTTTTGCTCTTGTGCCCATCGCCGAAATGCATGCTTGACAATGCGATCTTCTAAAGAATGGAAGGAAATCACCACAATACGTCCATGAGGAGCCAATAAACGCTGCGCCCCTTCAAGTCCTTCACTCAAGGCCCCCAACTCGTCGTTTACCCATATTCTTAATGCCTGAAAGGTTCGTCGAGCGGGATGTCCTCCCGTTCTCCGCGCAGATGCAGGAATTGCCGCTTTAATTAATTCCACCAGCTGCCCGGTTGTGCGAATAGGTTCCTTTTCTCTAGCTTTCACAATAAAATCTGCGATACGCTGAGCCCATCGCTCTTCCCCCCAGTCACGAAGGGCCTGAGCAATTTCCTCTTTAGAACGCATATTGACTAAGCGAAAAGCTGTCACCGGGTTTGAGGGATCCATTCGCATATCCAATGCGGTATCGTATTGATAGGTAAATCCTCTCTCGGGAACGTCAAATTGTGGTGACGATACACCCAGATCAAAAAGCATTCCCGCAATTCGTCCGTGGAACTCGGATTCGATCACAGAAGGTAAGTCGCGAAAATTGGCATGTACCCATCTAACCCGGTCTAGGAATGGTGTTAACCGTTCCTTCGCCGCTTCTAAGGCGACGGGATCTTGATCGACGGCAATGAGACGTACCATGGGAAACCGCGACAACAATTGAAAACTGTGGCCTCCAGCTCCCACTGTGGCATCAATATAAATGCCCTTGTCATCATGGGCCCAATATTCCAGGGCTTCCTTACTTAACACCGACACATGTGAAAACGTCATGCCAACACCCCGATCAAAATCCAAAATCCACCATCTTTTCCGCGACTTCCTCGTAACTTGTTTGGGCAGATTGTTGATAAGCCGTCCACCGTTCGGTTGCCCACATTTCAACTCGTGTACTCACCCCGACCAACGTAACATCCCGGTCAATTCCAGCATGTTCCCGTAAGCGTGGGGGAATCGTTACCCGATACTGCTTATCCATTTCAACGTCTTGCGCCCCAGCAAGGAACAGTCGGGCAAATGCTCGTGCATTAGCATTTGTCATGGGTAACGCTTTCAAACGTTCCTCTAATTTGCGCCATTCATCCATCGGATAAATGAACAAACACCCATCAAGACCTTTGGTAATCACGAAGTGGCCATTTAAATCGTCGCGGAGTTTTGCGGGAATCGTGATCCGACCCTTATCGTCTAATGTGTGCTCATATTCACCCATCAACACGGTCAGATCCCCCCTTTTCCTCCACAACCCTCCACTTCATTCCACTTTTCAATTCGCCATGGAATCCTTCATTCCTGCTTTTTCCTAAAAAGAATTTCATGCCAAAAACTGGTCTAGTCCGACCACGAAGAGCAAGATATTAAAGATGCCGTCAAAAATCTTCGAAACATTAGAAAGAACATTCACGGGTTAGACTCTTTGTGACGGAATTTGCAAAAGGAATTCTTTGCATTGACAATCAGACCGTGGCTCGATATAATATGGCATGCGTCGGGGGCGTAGCTCAGTTGGGAGAGCGCTAGAATCGCACTCTAGAGGTCAGGGGTTCGACTCCCCTCGTCTCCACCAAAAATACTTTATATATATTAATCAAGCCGTAACCGAAAAAGGTTTACGGATTTTTTATGTTGACTCGACGTGATGGCTTACTTTGGGAACGACATTTCCTGACTTTACGATGCCTCTTTTGCTTAATTGGCACATTGCTCAATCCCCACTTACCGGAAAATTCCGGTAGTCGACAAAACTCCTAATAGCTTTGACATCGCGGTCCTTCACGCGGTCCCGTCTTCAACACCTCCATCACAATATCCGGGTTATGCATGAAGCTTAGCCAAAAACTCATACTAAAACGAATCAATTAAAGAAAGAGGGGAATACCACTTGAAGGTAAGCGAAATTATGACGAAAAAGGTTTTCACCGTTTCGCCATCCGACTCCATTCAAAAGGCTGCTGAACTGATGAAGAAAGTAGATTGTGGCAGTCTACCGGTATTAGACAATGACAAGGTCACTGCGGTGGTCACTGACCGCGATATTACCATTCGCGCTGTAGCGGAAGGAAAGGGCCCTGACACGCCCGTTAAATCCGTAATGTTTTCCAAGGTCGTGACGATTTCACCTGATGCCGATGCCAAGGAAGCAGCGAATATGATGGCGGATCACCAAATTCGCCGATTGCCCGTTGTCGAAAACGGCAAGTTAGTCGGTATTTTAGCTATTGCTGATTTAGCCCGGGTCAATATTTTTGTGACTGAATCGGGTCAAGCATTAAGTGAGATTTCAGAACCAAGCCACCAATCCAACGCCATTCACTAAACATATCTTGCCGAGAGCCGCAAATGATGGCTCTCGTTCTTTTTGCGATTCATCATCTTAAAGACTGCCAGGGCCAGAATCCCGTCCGGGCAATCATTTTGTTTTCCTCGTCATAGATAACGATCCCCATCAGAGCCATGCCATGGATCGCGTTGTTTTGTGGGGACCACACCAGTTCCACTCCACGTTCCGTATCGATCCGCTGGATCTCTTCACGGGTTACGTCACCTTTAATTTCCGCACCGAAAAACTGGAGGTCTGAACCAAAGATAAAGCTCGCCAAACGAATGGTCCATTCTGGACGCCCATTAAGGTCCAACAAGGCATGCATTTGCATCCCATCAAACCACCATGTACTACCTATAAGCCCAAAATCTTTGTGGATCAATTTCGGCAAGGCCACAGACTTAGGCCGTGGCAATACCACCCGCGGTCCCCATGGCAGTGGCAAAACTTTGCCGAGAATTTCATTACGGCGGGCAAAGGCCTGTAAAAAGGGTTTAATAAGTTCCACTTGGCTGTCGTAAGAGAGCAGAGCTTGGCGTTTGGTCTGAATTTCTTGTTCCGCATAATCGTCCTGGGGATACCATGTTATAAAAGGATGGGTTTTCAGTGCTTGGGGCATTTCCATACTCAATTCCGGATGATATCCCAAAGGCAATGGCCAACCTGTCCAGTGGATCAGGTATCCCCATTGCTGGGCCGATTGAGCCCAAGGTAAATGGGCTGCCTGGCATTGGAGTAATGCCAACGTGGCAAATGCGGACGTAGCCCAATGATCGGGATGTTGATCAACAAGAATCGGACTGACAACCCACTCGGGTTGGAATGTCTTGAGTTCATGAATTAATAAATTCAAAAGATGATAACCCGTATAGGGTGTATGATATGACGGCAGATGAATATAAGGCACCGAAGCCTGATGTGTTGTTTGGCTCTCAAACGGTAATGAATCGCCATAATGTAATAGTAAATGATCGAGTCCCCCATCAGGAAACCCCAAACACGCAACGTGTTCAGGACTTAATCCGAGTTGAGCCATGGCCCGTTGACTTTCGAGTTGCCGTTCATAACCTAAATGAAGGTATTCTTCGGGCGTCACATGCAACGATAAGTAGTACCGTTCCGCATCTTGGACAAACCCATCCCCCGCTGACATCAAGATAACGCGAACCTCATTACCAGCTTGAATAGCGCGGTGAATGACGCCTCCCGCTCCTAATGCCTCGTCGTCCGGATGAGGAGCTACCACTAAAATCTTGGCCATGATTAAACCCGTTCGATGATCACGAGTACCTCGTTGGCATCAACTGAGCTGCCTTTTTGCACTCGTAAACTTTTAATCCGTCCTGAGACGGGAGCCGTTACTTCATTCTCCATTTTCATCGCTTCCAAGATAATCAAAACCTGACCGACCTCAACAAGTTGACCTTCTTGGACTTTGACATCAAGGACCGCACCTGGGAGTGGCGCTTCAATGACCATTTCTCCATCTTGCATCACCACCGGCGCCGCGGCTTTGGGGGGCTCTGAGGGTACAGGCGGGGTCGCAACCGGGGCACTAGGTACTGAAGGCGCTGACGTTGATGTTGCGGATTGTTCAACGGATATTTCTTCTGCCTCGACGTCATAAACGACCCCATTAACGCGAATACGAAACTTGCGAACTGCCATGAACACGAAAACCTCCTCAAATTATCAGAAAATGCACGTCATAAAAGGAATATCGAACGGCCTACCAACCGACCCAGCGCCATGCGCTCTCTTCTGGCCAGACTTCACGAATTCGCATTCGCGTTGTATCCCAATCGATATTCTCCATACATAATAGCGCAGCGGTTATTGCCGCCAGTACTTCAGAGGATACTTCCTTAGTGATTTCTGTTTCGTTCACGACTTTCCTCCGGTGTAAACTTCATTTCTTGCCACCTCATGTATCGTCCCTATAAGGGAATATTGCCATGCTTTTTGTGAGGTCTGTCATCCCGTTTATTGGTGAGCGTCATCAGAGCGCGAGCAATGCGAAATCTTGTCTCTTGGGGATCAATCACGGCATCGATATAGCCGCGGGATGCCGCCACATAGGGATTGGCAAATTCTTCACGGTATTCTTCGGCTTTTTGTTGGCGCATCGCTACGGGATCCTCGGCATGATTAATAATATCTCGAAAGATAATATTGGCTGCTCCTTCTGGTCCCATCACCGCGATTTCAGCCGTCGGCCATGCCAGAACCCAATCAGCCCCTAATGAGCGGCTGCACATCGCCAGATACGCGCCACCATAGGCTTTGCGCAGAATGACCGTCACTTTGGGAACGGTGGCTTCGGCATAAGCAAAAAGAACTTTAGCGCCATGCCGAATAATGCCGCCATATTCTTGCGCCGTGCCTGGTAAATATCCTGGGGTGTCGACAAAAGTTACCAAGGGAATATTAAAAGCATCACAAAAACGCACAAAACGGGCTAGCTTGTCCGAACCGTTAATATCCATCGTGCCAGCTAGAATTCGGGGTTGATTGGCCACGATGCCAATCGTATGCCCCCCGACACGCGCAAAGCCAATAACGACATTGTCGGCATATCCTTGCTGGACTTCTAAAAAAGACCCGGAATCGACAACATGCTCAATAATCCGTTTCACATCATATGGCTTATTGGCATCTTGCGGAACGACTTGACCGAGGAAGGGAATCATGCGGTCTAACGGATCTTGGCTCGGTACCACCATGGGCAGTTCCCGATTATTGTTGGGCAAATACGAGAGTAAATGCCTCACTAATTGTAAGGCTTCTTCGTCATTATTTGCGGCAAAATGGGCCACACCACTTTTACGGATTTGTGCATCGGCTCCCCCAATTTGCTCACCCGTCACTTCTTCTCCCGTCACGGTTTTAATGACTTGGGGTCCTGTAATAAACATTTGTCCGGTCCGTCGCACCATAATAATAAAATCGGTAAGGGCCGGCGAATAGACCGCACCGCCCGCGCTGGGGCCCATAATAACAGTAATTTGTGGAATTACCCCGGATGACCACGTATTCCGTTTAAATATTTCCCCGTACCCGGATAACGCATCAACGCCTTCTTGAATACGGGCTCCTCCTGAATCATTCAAACCAATAATAGGGCTGCCAGTTTTTAACGCTAGGTCTTGAAGATGTTGAATCTTTTGCGCATGCATTTCGCCGAGCGATCCACCAGCTACAGTAAAATCTTGGGAAAACACATAGACAACCCGGCCATTGATTCGTCCGGAACCCGTGACAACCGCATCTGCCGGAATGTCTTGTTTATCTAAGCCAAAAAATGTAGACCGGTGCCGAATATGCGCCCCAATTTCTTCAAAAGTCCCTTCATCCAGCAACAGAGCAATTCGCTCTCGTGCGGTCAACTTCCCCGCTTGATGTTGTTTGGCAATCCGAGCGGGACCGCCCATGGCTTCAATTTTTTGTTGTCGGACTTTCAGTTCACGTAACGGATCATGATCCACACAAAATCCTCCTCAAAGGGTTCTCATACGAGAACCCTTTGCTTCATCCTATTTTAACCATCCTCGGTAGCGCATAGCCTGCGCTATCCGCTCAACCGCCACCAAATACGCGGCCTTGCGCAGCGTTACACCAAATCGTTCATGCATCGTATGCATTTGTGCCATAGCCCTTGACATATACTCTTCCAATCGCTGATTCACTTCATCTTCCGACCAATAGAATCGGGTTTGATTTTGGACCCATTCAAAATACGAAACCGTCACGCCGCCGGAATTTCCTAATACATCTGGAATGACCATAATACCCTTATCGAACAAAATGCGGTCGGCTTCTGGTGTCGTTGGCCCGTTGGCTCCTTCTCCCACAATACGTGCCCGGATATTGGGAGCATTATCTGCCGTGATTTGATTCTCCAATGCCGCAGGGAATAAAATGTCCACAGGTAGCTCTAAGAGTTCACTGTTGGAAATCGGTTCCGCATGGGGGTATCCTTGGAGGCGCCGATTAATGCGCTTATATTCTAACAAGTCCGGAATGTTAATGCCAGCCGGATTATACAAACCTCCGTCCTTGTCAGAAACAGCAACAACACTTGCGCCCATGTCATAAGAAATTTCGGCCGCAACCGAACCCACATTGCCAAAGCCTTGAATAGCGATACGGCTTTTAGCAAAGTCAATCCCCAATTCCTTGGCTAATTGTTTGGTTGCAAATACCAGACCTCGTCCCGTTGCTTCGACACGTCCTGCCGATCCGCCAATCACAATCGGTTTTCCGGTAATCAACCCAAACGTATTTTCGCCGCGAATCCGGGAATATTCATCCACCATCCATGCCATGATTTGAGGATTCGTTGACACGTCTGGGGCAGGGATATCCTTGTCCGGACCAATCACCAAACTGACGGCACGAATATATTCCCGGCTTAGTCGCTCTATTTCGCTTTCGGACAACTGATCAACATCACAAGCGATTCCACCTTTACCACCGCCATAAGGAAGTCCTAACAAGGCGCATTTGACGCTCATCCACATGGCCAGTGCTTTCACCTCATCCATCGTCACCGACGAATGAAAGCGTAGCCCACCTTTTGTTGGACCCAAAGCATCATTGTGTTGGACCCGGTAACCATTGAACACTTGTAACGTGCCATCATCCCGAATAAAAGGTACTGCCACTTCGAATGATCGGAGTGGCTGCTTAAGAATCTCATATACGGCAGGCTCTAGACCCAGTGTCTCTACAGCTTCTTTGAATGCCTGCTGTGCTCGCAAAAATGGATTAAGTGACGAATCCGCCACTATTTCCGCCTCCCCAAGTGTGTCTCATGGAATTGCCGCAACTGCGGAATTCGCCCGTATTATAGCACACCTCGGAACAAAACTAGGAACGATTACGATTCTTGATATTTTCCCCCGATAGCGGTCTTTAAAACATCGATGCGCACACCATCGGCAATTTGTAAGACAACACGGCGTTCATCGACTTGCATCACCGTGCCAATAACTCCCCCAACGGTCACCACCCGATCGCCTTTTTGCAAACTATTTTGCAATTGTTGACGATTTTTTTGTGTGCGAGATTGCTGCATAAACATCCACACAGTCATCCCAATCAAAACCGCAAAAAATATCCAATATAAAGTACTCGTACCATGTGTGTGCGTAATAATCTCCCCATTTCCTGAGCCCGCCGCGCTCAACGCGAAGGCCTGTATCTCACCATATTCTTACAGATTTTCCCCGCAGCGCGCAACCATATTGTGGTTGAAGATTTTTCACCTATGCACTCACCTGGGAGAATTGTGGCGATGAGGCAAGTGTATTAGCCATTTAATGGGGGGAACCACGGCCCTTTTTGGTAAACTGCGCACCCTGTTAGGTGTCACTATCGTTGTCACTTCTCTCACCAGCGGTACGGAGTTCCTTAGAGAGTGACCAGGCGATGAGGGCTGTGATAAATGAGGAGGCTTTATAGGATACAGAGGAGATGTTGCAGTGATATGAAGAGATGTAACCGACCTCGCGTTAAACCGAGGTCTTTGCGGAAAAGCAAGGGGTTCGGCGGGCATCTTCTGGCTTAAAGGAACAGAGCGCACGGATGGAGACAATTTGTCATTGATTAAGACACTTAACGGAGAACTTTGTAGTTGTTGGGACAGATTTACCGGCAAGCTTCGAAACTCATGGTCTTTTTTCCACAAAAGATATCGACCAATGGAAAGATCACGGCGAGCATAATTTTTTAACGATTTATGCGTCACCATAGACAGTGCGATGAGATGCCCATGCCACGAACTATTGTCTGCCAAGAAGGTCTTCTCTACCGTGCATAGCTTTGTGAACCAAGCCAAGTGAGATTGAGAAACTGCCCCCAACACAATATAGGACGGGTGAGTTTTAAGATATCCATCATGTTTGGCGAGCCTGGTCAACACACATAACGCGTTATTGATAGGCAGACCTTGCAAAGAAATTTGATGGAGAAGCTGACGTCCCGACCGATCGAGGCCCGAAGCTTGTAATACGACCGGATTATGGCCACCCACGACCAAATTAATACTCGGCTGAATATCTAAACTAATCACGGCCGTCGCTCCCGGCAACGGATGAGCCAAATACCTATTGGCTCCCATCATGATAGCAGCTAAGGCAGCCGCAGCGCCGATAGCTCGTTTCACGGCGCGCAAATGGGGCCACGAAGATACCCGAAATTCTTGTCCCACAACTAGTGGCTCGCGCGTGACCCGTATGCGTTTAAACTGGCCTCCTGCTAACAAAACGGTAGCATAATGTTTATCAACAGCAATGACAACAGCTCGGGATCCCATACACTATTCACCTCGTATTCGGTCCAGCACGAAGCTCCGTAAATAAGGCCAATCGGACATCAGAATGATGGCTACCGCTATAATATACTTTCGATGGCGTTCCAATGTTTTACGGGTAATACCTGGGTGTTTGACCAATTCTTTTAAAGGCAACTCCTTTTTGTGTTCAAGATAGGTGCGGTAAGCTGGGGTTCCTGCGATAAGTTGGCCAATCTGAATCGATCGATCACGGGCGTCTTGATGCTTGGGAGAAATCCGAGATAGCTCGTCCAACGATATTCCATAAACCGCTAACTGTTCTTGAAATTCCATGATCTCAAATATACGATTTTCATCGTGCTGGCCCATGGTCCATCGTTCTTTAGCCAATCCATCGACTTGCGCATACAAGACGTATCCTTCATCATCTTCGCGCTCTAACTCGCTCAGGGAAATCTCTTGTAAGCGCACTTTTTGACGCCGAAAATAATCAACCAGGCGTCTGGCAATTACCGTACGAGCAAAGGTCAAAAAGGTCCCTTTTTTTTCATTGTAGGCGCTAATCGCTTCATTGAAGGCAAGTAAAGCAACGGAGATTTCTTCATCTTGACCGAGATTTAAATATCGTCCCGCTGCCTGACTGGCCACTTTCAAAATAAAGGGCGTAAAATCATCAATGAGCTGGTTGCGCGCTCCCTCATCACCCGCTTGAGCCAATGATAATAATGCTGGAGGTTCAACACGTCGCCGTGGCAACCCTAATCCCAAGGGCCCTCACCTCCATAAAAGATCTCAACGATCAGAACTTGGACCATCGAAAAATCCGGGAGCTACGGGTATGCCCAGATGCTGGTACGCGCGAAGAGTTAAGACGCGACCACGCGGCGTCCGCTGCAAAAATCCTTGTTGAAGTAGATAAGGCTCTACAACATCCTCGATGGTCCCGCTTTCTTCTCCCACCACGGCAGCTAAAGTTTCAAGTCCCACGGGTCCTCCCTGGTATCGTTCGGCTATCGACAATAACAAACGGCGGTCAACTTGATCCAGCCCATAACGATCGACATCAAGTAAATCTAGAGCTTCCATGGCAATCATATATGTGACGTGTCCAGATGCGCGCACTTGAGCGTAATCCCGAATACGCTTTAGTAAGCGGTTCGCCACACGCGGGGTACCGCGACTGCGCCGGGCAATTTCATTAGCTGCCTCGGATTCAATGGAAATTCCTAACACTTTCGCCGATCGGTGGATGATGAGGGACAATTCCTCAGCTTGATAAAAATCTAAATGTAATAATACTCCAAATCGGTCCCTTAGAGGGGATGCTAACAGACCAGGACGTGTGGTGGCCCCAATGAGGGTAAAATGTGGCAAATCCAAACGGACTGATCTCGCTGCCGGTCCTTTTCCCAACACTAAATCGAGCGCAAAATCTTCCATCGCCGAATAAAGAACTTCTTCGACCGACCGAGATAAGCGGTGAATTTCATCAATGAATAAGACTTCCCGTTCATCAATATTGGTTAAAATAGACGCCAAGTCGCCTGGGCGCTCAATCGCTGGACCTGACGTGTAACGGATGGATACGCCTAATTCATTGGCAATAATATGCGCCAATGTTGTCTTGCCAAGTCCTGGCGGTCCATAAAGGAGAACGTGATCTAATGCTTCGTGGCGGGCCAAGCTGGCTTGAATAAAAATCGAGAGTTTTTCTTTTAAATCATCTTGTCCAATGTATTCTTGTAATCGGCTCGGCCGCAATTTTAATTCGTATTCCCCATCTTGGGTGCTGTGACCTGAAATCACACGATCATCCACGGTCTTCTTTCCCTCCCTTAGCGTCGGTCCAAAGCTCGAAGCGCTTGGCGGATACGAGTGGCAACATCGCCTTGGGAATCGACTTGTTGGGCTGCATATTGAGCTTCTTCACGCGAATAGCCCAGTGCCATGAGTCCCTGTACGATCTCGTCTCCCGGTTCGTCAGCCGAAGGCTTGAGAGGTGTTGCAACTTTTACGGGACGATTTTGCCATTTTCCTGACAATTCAAGTTGAATGCGTTGGGCTAATTTCGCTCCCACTCCCGGTGCTTCTTTGATTCGCTGCCAATCGCCCTGGACAATAGCATTTTCCAATCCATCTATGCCAAGGACACTCAGTACAGACAGAGCTCCTTTAATACCTAATCCCCCAACACTCAGTAAGTCAAGAAACGTTTCTCGTTCTTCAGGACTGATAAATCCTACCAGACGCCAATTATCTTCCCGGACAACCAGATGGGTATATAAATGCACTTCATGACCGCACGCGGGTAGCTGGGAACTCGTTATACGCGAGGTTTCGACCAAAAATCCAATCCCATGAACATTCACCACGCAGGTGTCTTGATCCTTGTGCACCACAATACCCGTAATTTCGCTAATCACGAAGAACCTCCCGATATTTCACCCATTCCAACCCCGTCATGGCAATAGCTAACGCATCAGCCACATCATCAGGCTTAGGAACTTTCGGCAAATGCAATAAGCGTGTTACCATCAATTGCACCTGATGTTTGTCTGCCCTGCCATAGCCCGTCACCGTCTGCTTCACTTCTGTCGGAGCCATTTCGACCAAAGAAACCTGTCGCTGACTCAATGCAAGCAGGACGACGCCCCGTGCTTGTCCAACCGCTAAGGCCGTCTTGGTATTCTGACCAAAAAATAGCTTTTCGACCGCGCCATATTCCGGTCGATAACGATCAATGATAGCTAATAATTCATCATACACCCGTTCTAATCGCTGGGCAGCAGGCAAATCCCCGGGCGTAAGAATGGCCCCATAATCCACGGCAAGGCTTTCATGACGTTCTTTATCGACAATCGCCCACCCACAAATGGCCGTTCCTGGATCTATTCCTAATATTCTCACGTGTGTTTCTGCCTAAGATGCAGAAATCCTCCCCTTTTTGCTGATCACAACCTTATTTATTACAATACGCTAAAAACACTTGTTTTCCTTCTTATTCCTGAGATGGGGTGCTATTATCTGAACATGAGACGAGATGATCATCAACGCCGACTTTCACAGGTCCATCACCCATGGTTTTCACGAGCTTACATTCTCACCCAATCTCTGTTGGAATCCATTGTTCACCCTTGGCGGGCACAACAAGGACAACGCGCTTTGGGAAAAACGCTCATCATTGGTGCGGGCACAGGTCTTGATATTCCCACCCTGTCTCAAAATGCCCACGAGGTCACTCTATTGGAACCGGATCCCACGTTCTACACCTTTTTAAAAACCCATTATCCCGCATTCTCCTGTCTGAACTCGCCAGCCGAACAAATTCCTTTAGACGACGCAAGTATCGACACCGTGATCTCCACGCTTGTTCTGTGCTCGGTACAAGATTTATGCCAATCTCTTCAGGAAATCTGGCGCATATTACGTCAAGACGGGCAGTTCTTGTTTCTTGAACACGTTGCGCACGATGCACCGTGGTGGCACAGAGTTCAAAATACCCTGACGCCCTTATGGGAAAAGGTCGGGGGCGGTTGTCAGTTAAACCGCCCCACTCTTTTAGCACTCAAACAGACAGGTTTTGTGATAACCGATCTCAGCTGCCCTCATCAGGGGATTTTGTTTCCGGTGGTGCAAGGCAGGGCGATTAAGCCTCGTCCAGTTCAAAGTCATCAGGAAACTCACCATTGAAGAAAACTTTTTCCACATCGTCATGATCTTCTAGGAGTTCAATTAAGGTCGCGAGCTGTGTCGCATCACTTCCTGAGACTTCTGTTGTCGTCTTCGGCAATTGCACGAGTTCGGCTTCGCTAACTTTGACGTGCTGGCTTTCAAAGGCTTCACGTACTTGGTCTAACGCATCGGGTGCCGTTAGCACCACAAATTCATCGTCTTCGCGCCTGAGGTCGTCAGCTCCGGCTTCAATCGCTAAATCTAGCAATTCCTCTTCACTTTTATCCGTATCGGTAATGACCAATCGACCTTTAGGTTCAAACATCCAGGCCACGCAACCGCTTTCTCCTAAAGCCCCGCCGTGACGGGAAAAAATGTGCCGAATTTCACCAGCAGTGCGGTTACGATTATCGGTTAAAATTTGTAAATAAACCGCGACACCTCCGGGTCCATATCCTTCATAAACGGTCTCTTCATAGTGCACCCCTTCTTCTTGACCGGTTGCACGGCGAATCGCCCGATCAATGTTGGCCTGAGGCAAGTTGTTGGCCTTAGCTTTTTGAATAGCGAGCCGTAAGCGAAAATTGGTTTCCGGATTCCCACCACCACGCTTGGCAGCTGCCATAATTTCCTTGGTCAATCGCGAAAATACCGTCCCCTTAACGGCATCTACTTTTGCTTTTTTCCGCTTAATATTGGCCCATTTCGAATGTCCTGACATACAATCGAGTCCTCCTTAATGCACCTTCTAACATCAACCTTACCATGTCATAATCCTCTTCCGCCAGTTATTCAAATCGGCGGGTAATGGGCATACGCCTGTCCCGTCCAAAAGCACGGGGAGTCACTTTTATCCCAACGGGTGCCTGTCGCCTTTTGTATTCGTTTTGGTTAACCAGTTTGATAGCCTGGGTAACAAACGCGGGATCCAATTGTTCGGCAACCAGTGCCTCCGCCGATAAATCATCTTCGATATACCCCTCAAGAATCCGATCTAATATAGCATATGGAGGTAATGTATCTTCATCTTTTTGATCCGGTCGCAATTCTGCACTCGGTGGCTTAATTAAAATGTTTGAGGGAATCCGTTCTTCTTTTTGATTGACCCAACGCGCCAATTGGAACACTTGCGTCTTGAGAACATCTTTAAGAACCGCGAATCCCCCCGCCATATCCCCATATAACGTACTGTATCCCGTCGCCATTTCACTTTTATTGCCGGTTGTCAGCACTAACCACCCAAATTTATTCGACAACGCCATCAATAAGGTTCCACGAATGCGGGCTTGAAGATTTTCTTCGGTAATATCTCGGGAGAAACCCTGAAAGAGTGGCTGGAGCTGCTTCTCAAAAGCCGCCATGACTGGGCCAATAGCAATTTCCTTCGCATCAATGCCCAAGTTCCGTGCCAGCTCGCGGGCATCATCGAGGCTTTCTTGCGAAGTGATCTCCGAGGGCATCAGGACGCCATGAACCCGGTCAGGGCCCAACGCATCGACGGCAATCACTGCAGTCAGTGCTGAATCGATTCCTCCGGATAGTCCAATGACCACGTCATGAAATCGATTTTTTTCTACATAGTCTCTCACCCCAAGGACCAAAGCCCGGTACAATTCTTCTTCATCTCCTAAAAGAGGAGAAATCTTTGGGGTCCACGGGGTTTTAGGAGATTTTCCTAAGGGACTTATGGTAATGGATCCCACGTTATCCTCCACGGGGCCAAGACGCCAGCGGGGATCAATAAACCGTCGGTGCAAACTGGGAATGGCCGTAAGCGACACGGTCACAGAGTCCTCTTGAAAGGCTAAAGCCCGTGCCAACACTTGACCATCAGGTCCATAAACTGCGCTCATACCATCAAAAATGAGTTCATCCTGGGCACCCACTAAGTTCGTCCACACTAAATACGCGGCAACATCATCGGCTCTGGTGCGCAACATATGTTCCCGCTCAGCTTGTTTCCCTCGTGAATAGGGTGAGGCACTAATATTAATTAATAAATTGGCACCGTGTCGTGCCTGCTGTAAATAGGGACCATCCGGATACCAAATATCTTCACAAATTGAGACGCCAATCGACCATTCCCCCGCGGAAATGACTTGAGTTTCACGTCCCGGTGTAAAATAGCGTGCTTCATCAAAAACGCCATAATTGGGAAGTAACTGTTTATTGATCCGGGTCAAGAGATCGCCATTATATGCCACAGCCGCGCTGTTAAAGAGTCCAAACTGCGCATAAGCATATCCAAAAATCACCATAATATTTTGGGACTGGGAAACAATCTCATCACAGGCTTGTTGCAACGCATGCAAAAAATCGGGCCGAAATAATAAATCCTCGGGGGGATATCCGGCCAAAACCATTTCGGGAAACACAACAATATCAATATCGTCATGACGGGCTTGAGTCACAGCATGTAAAATTTTTTCCAAGTTGCCACTGACATCACCCACCGTACTATTCATTTGAACAAGCCGGATATTTAAGGGATTCATCGTCGCACCTCCGTGTGCACAAGCATTAACAGCAACTGGCTCAAGGCAAGACCCATCGTCGTCACAATTTGAGCGGAATCCCCTGACTCATCAAGGGGAATATAAAAGTCATCCATCTCGCCGGTTTCAAGATGGATTCCAATACGGTCGGCAGACGGCTCCCCACTGTGGTAGGATACGCCCACACCAGCTGCTTGCAAATAACGCCCAGCAAGATGCATCCATTGAGGCGGCCCTTGAATCGTAACACGGTGATTCAAGAGTCGAAGCTGTCCATCATATCCGATATCATCGACTAATATTTGCCGTGAGTAACGCTCCAATAAGGTATTATCCAACTCCATGACCGCACCTCACTGCGCTCAAACCAATTTTTCTCACACGCGTTGCATGTCCATCAATCAAAAACAGACCGTTAGGCCATTTTTGCGGATCATTTTGATGATGGTAATATTGATGGAATAGGAGCATCGCCTGACCCGCAACCGCTAGCGTTACGGTTCCCAACACGCCAGCTTCAAAACATCGTGGACCTTGTTGTAAGGAACCAAAGAGACAGTATAAACACGTAAACTCGGGAGCTAAAAAGGCTGTCATCCCTTCTAAACGCAATGCCGAGGAAAAAATCCACGGTCGGCCCGACACAAATGACCAGTTTTGGATGGCCTGCCGAGCCATCCAGTTATCCGAACCATCAAATACAATGTCCATACCATTCAAAAGAACGTGGGCGTTCTCCTCGGTTAAAGCTTCCGGGACGCTATGAATCCGGTCAGATCCATAATCACCAATCACTTCGGCTTTGTATTTACCCACGTCTCCAAGCGTAAACCACGGCTGCCGGGGCAAATTCGATAACTCGATACGGTCGGGATCAATGACCCGGATTTCGGAGACGGCTGATTCAGCCAATAACTGAATGACAAGAGGTGAGCCAACGGCTCCACATCCCACCACTGCAACTCGCACATACCTCATTCCTTTCTTATGGAATTCTTGATCCCACCACCTTAGCCATTCAAAACCTTGGCTGAAATGACAACACGTCTTGAAGCCTCAACGACAGTTTTATTGTATTTCTCTCTTCTGAAACCGGTAATACCGTCGCCGGCCAACCCGAATCCATGAACCTGACTTTACTTCTACAGTGTCTGTCATGCCAATCTTATTGCCATCCACAGCCACGGCACCCTGTTGCAGCATGCGCCGGGCTTCCTGCTTGCTCGGTATATCAGGCAATGATGCCACTAATTCAATGGCTGAAACTTGCCACGGCTCTGTGGGTAAATTCAGGACAGGCATGTCCTCAGGCACTTGATGTTCCCGAAAAGTTCGGTCGAATTGTTCCTGAGCCTCATTCGCCTTCTCTTGTCCCCAAAAACGCGCGACAAGCCGGTTAGCTAAGTCAGCTTTAACATTCCGCGGATTTTCTGTTTGGACGCGTTGATTCCAGATATGCGCATCCTCCCCTAATAGTAATACCGCCCATCTGGTAATCAACGTGTCGGGAATCGACATAATCTTGCCGAACATTTCTTGCGGCGGTTCGCTAATGCCCACATAATTGCCTAAACTTTTCCCCATCCGCCGAACCCCGTCCGTTCCTTCCAAAATGGGTAAAAACACGCCGACTTCGGGTTCCAAACCATAAGCCTCTTGAATCTGGCGGGCCGTCATAATATTAAAGCGTTGGTCCGTTCCTCCCAATTCCACATCAGCTTTCAACACCACAGAATCATATGCCTGCATCAAGGGATACAGCAATTCATGGAGATGGATAGGAACATGCTCTGTGAAGCGATTATGAAAATCATCACGCTCCAATATTCTCGCCACAGTTGTCTGTGCCATTAAGCGGATAATATCTGCCAATTGCATGGGTTCGAGCCATTCGCTATTGTAATGAAGAATTAATCGATCGGGATCGAGAATTTTTTTGGCTTGGTCCACATAGGTTTTAGCAAATTGGCGGACATCGTCAGCGGATAGTTGTTTTCGCGTTGCGGCTCGGTCCGTAGGATCCCCAATCCGTCCTGTCATGTCGCCGATCAAGAACACGACACGATGGCCCAATTCTTGAAATTGGCGCAGTTTCTCAAGAACCACTGTATGTCCTAGGTGGATATCGGGCGCCGTGGGATCTACACCTAACTTCACCGTCAAAGGAATTCCAGTATGTGAAGACTTTTCCAATTTCTCTTTTAATTGGGCTGGGCTGACAACATCATCGGTTCCTTGTAATAACCATTGTACCTGCTGGTCAATATTTAGCACGAGAATCCTCCCCGAATATACTGGCGCGAGTATATCATATCCTGCAAACATCCGAAAAGCGTCGTTATTCCCCGCTTCCGAGCGTCACCACTGTTACTCCATCTCCTCCCTCACCGCGTTCACCGAGACGAAATTGGCTAACACGGGGATCGTCCTTCAACATTTGTGTCACCGCTTTCCTTAGCGTTCCCGTGCCTTTTCCGTGAATAATCCGTACTTGAAACGCCCCTGCCAAGACGGCATCGTCTAAGTATTTATCAACCACATCTAGCATTTCATCGACGGTCATTCCCCGCACGTCACATTCAATGCGAAGATTTTGCGCCTTCAAGGCCATGGCCGTGCGAGCATGTCCACCCTGAGACCGCTTAGGTGCTTCTGCGCGTTCCAGATCTTCTATAGGCAGCTTCACCCGCAAGGTGCCCACCTCCACCAGAGCCATTTTGCCATTAACTTCGAGAACCCGGGCTAAGCCCTCAAAATCACGCACATGCACATAATCCCCGGGTGAAATCATCTGCGAGGGCCGGCGTTTGGGCGGTTGTAATGACTGAGGCAGAATGCCACGCTGGCGCCATATTTCCCGTAAAGCCTCCACAGCCCGCGCTTGATCGGGACCTTGGGATTGTCGAACGGTTTCAATAGCTGCCATCATTTCATCATGGAGTTGTTGCAACTCTTTTTGCCATTGATCGCGCATATGTAATTTTTCGCGTTCATTACGCTCCAGCCATACTCGGCGCTCTTTTTCCATTTCTTGAATTTTTTGACGGAGAACACGTTGTTGGTCTGCGACCTGTTGTTTAGCTTCACGCAACTCCATTTGAAGATGGTTGGCCTGTTCAATCACGTCGGCCAACGTTGTCCCTTCTTCATCCATCAATGTGCGGGCCTGTTGAATGATTTCTTCCGGCATGCCAAGCCGGCGAGCAATATATAATGCATGCGAACTTCCCGGTTGTCCCATGATTAAATGATAGGTTGGGGTAAGAGTTTCCCGATCAAATGCCACTTGCGCGTTTTCTACATCGGGTAAGCGAAATCCCAACAGTTTCAAGCGACTATAATGGGTGGTGACAATCGCATAAACTTTGCGCTCCCGTAAATGATGAATCATGGCTTCCGCTAGTGCTGAACCTTCATCGGGATCCGTCCCGGCGCCCAGTTCATCGATAAGACATAACGTTTTGTCATCGGCAAATTCCATCATCGGAATTAAGCGGGCCATATGACTGGAAAACGTGGATAAGTTTTGTTCAATACTTTGTTCATCACCAATATCCACCCAAATCCGATCAAAAAGTGGAATCGATGTACCTTCTCGGCAAGGAACCATCATACCGCTTAAAGCCATACTTACAATCAAGCCAGTGGTTTTTAGGGTTACGGTCTTACCTCCGGTGTTAGGTCCCGTCACAATTAAAATGTGTCGCGTACGCTCTAAAGACAAATCCAGAGGCACCGGATTGTCAATTAATGGATGCCTGGCCTCGACCAACCGCAATTCATCGCCCCCCACAGTGGGCAATATCGATTGCGTTTTAAGTCCATAACGAGCAATCCCGAGTAACTCATCCAGTGTTCCTAAGGCGTCTTCCACCTGTGCACATTCTTGATGATAAACGCCGACCGTCCGGGATAACTCGGTTAAAAGGCGCCGAATTTCTTCATCTTCTTGTTGATGCAATTCGGTGAGCTGATTTTGCTTTTGCACCACGGGCATTGGCTCAACAAAGACCGTTTGACCGCTTGAGGATCGATCATGAACGATGCCTGGTACTTGATGGCGAAACATGGCTTTAACGGGAATAACACGGCGCCCGGCACGAATTGTTACAATAGCATCTTGAATGTATTCCGCCCAGTGACTGGAATGAAGAATGCCTTCAAGGATGCGGTCGATTTCTAGTTCTGCTTGCTGAATATTTCTGCGGATTTGCCTTAATTGAGGGCTTGCCGAATCGCGAATTTGACCCTCTTCGTCAATAATCCGAAAGATGGCTTGACTTACAGGGGTTAACGACGGGATGGCATCCAGCATGTGAAATAAAATGGGATAATCTTCCGCCGTTACCCAACTTTTGGCTTCTTGTGCCGCTTTTAAGGTCAATCCAATCCCTAATAACTGTTCTTGAGATAATATGCCGCCTTTGGCAGCACGTTTGACATCTCGTGTAATTTCGGTAGCACCTTGCAACGAAATGTGATGATTGTCACCAGCATTTAATAAGCGAACGATTTCGTCAAGATAGCGGTGACGCTCGAGTAATTGTTGATAATCTCTGATGTATTGGGCGGATTTGATACGTTTTTTCCCCATTACCGTGTCGGACAACCCGGCAATGCGTTCTAAGACTTCGGGAAATTGGACGAGATCCAGACTCACCCTCAGACGACTCTCTGCAATGGTATCTCCGTTATTCAATGTACACTCCTATCCAGGGCACTCTTTAATGTGCCACACGCATTCGTTGACATATCGTTTCACGACTTAGCAAAACCAAAAGGACGATACTCTCGGTTTGTCCACGACCAATATGGTCAGGGACCTATGTCCCTGTTTAAAATTTATTTATAACGCTGCGATCTGCATTGTGTTTCACAACATCCATTTTCAGCCCCACAGAAGGGCCCATCCGTGCCGTTTTCACGCGCCTATAACCATCTGCCGAGCGCATTATTTCCCGCCAAAATTCCCTCAAACCCAGTGTATAAAAAGAATACTCCCGGCACTCAAGAAAATAGACGCAGCCCACATCGTCACACGGTCGTGATGAGCTGTCTCTCAGGCAATCTTTTATCCTGTTATTGTATTGATATATCCTCTATAACCTGTCGGATCAAAATACCGGACCAATATCTTATTGTATTATAGCACCAGAACTCAGGCCACTATGCTTTTATGCATAGTGGCCTGAATCTAAGAATCATGGACTTCCGCTTTTACCGTTTTTGACTGCGCGCGTTCGCCAATCTTCTTGCATGCTGCGAACTAATTCCTCATTTTGTTCCTGAAGATGATACAAATCCTCGGCCATGTTCAATAGTGCTAACATCGCTAATCGTGTCATACCCAAATGAGGATGACGCGATTTAAGGATTCGAAGACGGCTGTCGACATGTTGAGCTATCGCTTTAATGACATCCTCGGGCATATCTCCCTTAATTAGATACTCTTCCCCATTAATCGTCACCGTCGTACGAACCGGTTCCGTCATCGTGCCGCTCCCCCTCAAAAGGTGTTTGTCCTATATTTCTCGACAGCGGCAAACATTTCCTGCCAATCTGGGAAAATTTCTTCAATTATTGTCGCATCGTGATACCCAAGGGCCGGAGACGTTGAAGAAATTCCGCTATCACTCCATCGACTTCTTCATCGGTTAATGTTCTCTCTGCCGACTGAAACACTAATCGTAATGTCCACGATTCACCAAAGTCGCCGCGATAATGATCGATCGGTGCCACAGAGCGCAACACGTCCGTGTCGAGTTGACGCGATAGCTGCCAGATGTCGTTATAGGATACCGTAGTGGGAACAATCAATGACAAATCTCGCACGACTTCGGGATACCGCAGGGGTTTGGTGATGTGAGATTCCCTATGATAACGCGCCGTGGCGGGCACCCGCATAATCCAGGCTCCAATGCGTTTGGCGTGATATTGTTGGGCTATTCGCGGACGAATTTCACCCAAATATCCCACCAACGTGCCATCCGCCGTGTACAGTGCCAATAGACGTCCTGGATGCATATATTCAGGACCACTTGTCACTTGTTTCCACGTTAAACCAAGAGCACATCGCTCATTGAGCCATTCCATGACCCCTTTAAGATCTAAAAGATGTGGCGCATAATTCTTGGGATAGTGTGGGGTTTCCTCTAAGGTTTGTACCACGGCTAATTCCTCGTACTGCCACTGTGTTTGGTCGCCTTTAACATAAACTGGGGCAAGTTCAAACAGCGATAAGGGAACATCACGCCGTGCGCGGTTGGTCTCGATGGTTTCTAACAATCCCGGCAGTAACGAGAAGCGCAGGAGACTTTCCTCTTCCCGGAGCGGATTGGCAACCTCCACAACGTTTGCTGGCACGTCTAATCCGGCTCGAAGAATACGGGCTTTTGAGGTAAAGGACCGGGTAATAACTTCCCAATAGCCAGCGGCCACTAAAGAATTCTTGATCAGCTCATGATAGGCCACTTCCTCAGAACGCTGACCTGGACGCGCTGGCGAGGAGAAAATCGTCGTGGGGATTTCATCCAAGCCGTAGAGGCGCGCCACTTCTTCAGCTAAATCGTGACTCCCTTCCACATCATGTCGGTCTAAGGGCACGATGATGTCATGGCCCTCTTGGACAAACCCTAGTCGTCTAAGGCCGCCCGCAATCTCTTCATCACTCCACTGCACGCCCAGTAAACGCCTGATGGCTTCAGGATGAAAGGGAATATGACGGGGATTTGGACGTGTCCCCACCACCTGGCTCGGACCAATATTCTGCAATATGCCCATATCTTGTAACAAATGCTGATACAACCACGGAGCCGTAAACACGGCTTCAGGATTTGTCCCTTTGCCAAAATGCAAGGCTGCGTCCGAGAATATCTGATGACGTCTCATGGTTTGAAAAATTAAAGATGGGTTAAAATGGGCCGATTCCAAGAGAATATGCGTTGTTTCTCGAGACACGGCAGTAGCACTACCACCCATCACTCCAGCTAGCGCCAAGGCTTGTCGCTCATCGGCAATCACTAAGTCCATTGGCGTTAATTGGCGATCAACGCCATCCAAAGTCAATAGCCTTTCCCCTTCGAAAGCCCGTCGAACGTGAATACGTCCGGAAACCTTGTCCGCATCAAAAGCATGCAGCGGTTGCCCGATATCCCATAATAGGAAATTGGTAATGTCCACAGCCGGGTAAATGACCCGTTGGCCAATGCTACGGAGCAGGACCTGTAACCATAAAGGGGTCATTTTTCCGGGCTCAATTTGAAAATCCACCAACCCATAGAGGGGACAATCCTCACGGTTATCTACCGATGCCAAAGTCGCGTCATCATAAACAAAATCGCCCAGCTCCAAATGCCACGGTATATCAAAAGCAGCTGCCAAATCCCGCGCCACGGCTCGCATGCTTTGACCAAACACGGCAAGATTGGGGGTTAATTCCACTTCAAACACGGTATCTAATCCACCGATCACGTCGATGAAATGGGTTCCAAGAGGTTCATTCCCGTCCCAAATCCAGAGATCTTGCTCACCAGCTTGAAATCCTAGTTCTTCAGCAGACAGTAACATGCCAGGCGAATTAATTCCGCGCATATTCACATTTTCTAATACGCGTCCATCAATCAAATGCGTTCCCACTGGCGCATACCAAACACGATCTCCGACCATACCATTTCGTGCCCCGGTAACAACCTCTATCGGGGAATGATTCTGACGTTGTACGGTAACAACCGATAAATGATCGGCATTAGGGTGCTTTATGCGACCAATAATTTCAACCAATTCGACGGGCTGATACCACGTTCCCCACGTTTCTTGTGAAACAATCTCCCATCCCAGTTGGGTTAATTTGTCTGCCACTAACTGCGGAGACGGTAGTGCGGGCACATAACGTTTAAGCCAACGATAACTCACAATCATAAAATCGGCCTCCCAATGTAAGATTGAAACTGAGAGAGAAATTGCATATCGTTTTGATACAGCAATCGCAAATCGTCAATTCCAAAAATTCTCATGGCTAATCGTTCAATGCCTAGTCCAAACGCAAAACCGCTAACCTGGCTCGGATCATACCCCCCGTTGGTCAAAACGACCGGATGCACCATGCCTGAGCCAAGAATCTCGACCCATCCCGTTCCTTTGCATACCCGGCAACCCGTTCCTCCACAGGATGCACACGTCACGTCCATTTCTACAGAAGGCTCTGTAAATGGAAAATAAGAAGGACGAAACCGGGTACGGATATCCGTACCGAGAAGTTCTTGAGCCATCGTCGTAAGTGTCCCTTTGAGATCGGCCAAAGTAATTCCGTGATCAATGACTAAACCCTCGACTTGAAAAAACATGGGAACATGGGTGGCATCATCATCACGACGAAATGCCCTTCCCGGAGCAATAATGCGGACGGGAAGTCTACCCTGGTACTTTTTCATCGCCCGTATTTGCACGGGTGAGGTATGGGTCCGCAAGACCATGCCCGGAACATTAATAAAAAAGGAATCTTGCATATCTCGTGCGGGATGATTAGCCGGCATGTTGAGCGCTTCAAAGTTATACCATTCGTGTTCGATTTCTGGTCCATATTCTAAAGAAAAGCCCATTCGCAAAAAGACATCTTCGATAAAGCGCCGGGTTCGTGTAATAGGGTGCAACAAACCCGTCTGTGGCCAGGATCCCGGCAAGGTCATATCGAATTGCTCGCGCTGTAGCTGCGTTGTTTCTTCAGCCATTTCCATCTCTTGTTGCCGACTGGTGAGTAAGTCCAAAACGGTTTCTCGTAAGGCATTAAGCTGTTGCCCTTGGCTCCGCCGCTCTTCAATGGATAAGCTCGATAATCCCTTCATGGCCAAGGTAATGATGCCTCGGCGTCCAAGCCAATGACTCCGAAGACTTTGCAGTTCACTTAAGGTTTGCGCGGCATGAATTTGTTGCATAATCTCGGTGTGCCACTCTTCAAATTGCTTGTCCATTCTAGTCTCCTTTTAAAAAAAATATCGTTCACCTCAAGGGCGAACGATTCGCGGTACCACCTTTATTAACCCGGGAACTTGTCCTGGATCATCTCATTGTGGATAACGACACAACCCGTTGGCTCCTACTCTATTCAGAGCCCACTCCCCAGCGAATGTTGAATGGCTAACAGCTCCGGCTCACACCTACCCCGGATTCTCTGGTCTGTCGCGGAATTCACACGTTCTGGATCATCGCTTTACCGTAATGATTTGCGTGTTATTGTATCATAACTGGTGGTGCTAAGGGAATATGATGCTCTTCTCGCACCCGCATCGCATGAAATGCCAAAATAGATCCCGCCACCGCGACATTTAACGATTCAGCGGTCGGGACCATGGGAATGGTAAGTGTTTGCGCCTTCGTCACCAATTCCTGTGGCAGGCCATTTCCTTCATTGCCCATTACCATGGCAAAGGGTTGACACCAATCAAATTGCGTATACTTTTGTCCTCCCGCAACAACTGTGGATACCACCGTGACGTGTTTCTCAGCCAACTCCTCTACCCAGTCGTCTGACAAGGATACAATCGGCAATTTAAAGACACTCCCGGCGGCAGCACGGATGGTTTTAGGATTATAGACATCAACCGTTCCTTTGGTCACACCAACGACATGTGCACCTGCTGCCTGAACACTACGAATTAATGTTCCTAAATTACCCGGATCTTGAATTTGATAAGCAATGACGATAAAAGGAGGAACACCCTCCGGCAACGGCCAGCCCGACACGGGCTTTGGGAGGTTAACAACCGCCAATACTCCTTGGTGGGTTTCCACAGCCGATAACGCATCCAAGACCTTGTCTGTGACATAAATCAGTCGAACCCGGCTCATCTGTAAGCGAGCTAGCAGGCTGCGACCTGACTCATTTTGCGTCATCCGCTTCCCATAGAGAACGAGGTGGATGGGCATTCCAACATCCACCACGTCTTTCAGCATATGAAATCCTTCAATAACTGCCTGTTGCTGCCGTTCACGAAAATTACGGTTTGTTAATAGTCGGCGAACAACACGCACCGCCTTATTATCCAATGAGTCTAAAGGCTGAATGACCGACATCTTTAGAGTTGCTCTTTGGCTTTAGCGACTAAGACTTTAAAACTGTCCATATCGCGCACAGCCATATCTGCCAAAATCTTGCGGTCTAATCCAATTCCCGCTCGGTGCAGCCCATTCATAAAGCGGCTATATGACAATCCGTGCATTCTGGCTGCCGCATTAATGCGGGTTATCCACAAGCGGCGAAAATCTCCCTTACGTTTACGCCGGTGCTGGTAGGCATACCATAAGGAGTGCATGACTGCTTCATTAGCAGGGCGAAAATGACGTGATCGCGCACCCCGGTATCCGCGAGCCATTTTTAAAATCTTTTTGTGACGACGGTGACGAACCATTCCGCGTTTGACACGTGCCATGATGAAACCCCTCCACGATTAATGATGTTCTAACCCATTAGCGTCCGTTGGGCAAAAGACGTTTGGCCCGGTGATAGTCGGCATGCGACAACAAAACATCTTGACGGAGTCGACGACGGCGGGTCGGCGACTTGTGTTCTAATAAGTGACTCTTACCCGCATGGTAACGCGCAACTTTTCCGTTACCAGTCACCTTGAGACGCTTTGCCGCCCCTCGATGTGTTTTCATTTTTGGCATAACACTACACTCCTTTTTTAGGCGCTAATATCATGATCATGCTTCGGCCTTCAACCCGAGGCGGTCTTTCGATAACCCCAACATCCTTGACGAGATCAGCTAACTTAGCCAATGTTTCTTGTCCTAATCCGGCATGAACAATTTCCCGGCCTCGAAACATCATCGTGCACTTAACTTTATCTCCGTCCTCCAAAAATCGATGAGCACTTCTGACTTTGACTTCAAAGTCATGTTCTTCAATGTTAGGACGAATTTTCAGTTCCTTGACACTGACGACTTTTTGTTTCTTTCGCGATTCGCGTTCTTTTTTGGCCTGCTCATATTTATATTTCCCATAATCCATGAGCCGGCAAACGGGAGGACGAGCCGTGGGAGATACTTCAACGAGATCGAGATGACGCTCCTGGGCTAAGGCAAGCGCTTCTCGAAGGGAAACAACTCCAAGTTGTTCTCCTTCTTCACCAACAAGGCGCACATCACGCGCCCGGATCTCATTGTTAATCCTGAGATCTTTGATAGCCTTGATCCCTCCTTTATTTTCCTGCCAATATTATCCAAACAAAAAGGGCGGGGAAACCCGCCCAAGAACAGAAACCCCTTGCATCAACCCTTTTGGTTCGTACCGGAGGGTGAGAAGCCTTTGCTTCTGCTTTGTTCGGTATACAACATCTTTATTGTAACGTCCCGCAAATATGACGTCAACTTATCCTAAAGGCATTTGCGCTTGTTCGACTAACTCATCGATATATTCTGGCCACGGTTTAGCACCGATGTCGCCTTCTTCCCGGGTTCGTACCGAAACCGTGTGATTCTCTAAATCTCTTCCTCCGACAATTAACATGCGAGGAATCTTCCGTAACTGAGCTTCGCGAATCTTATAATTCATTTTTTGGTTACGGGCATCCACTTCCACTCTGAGACCTTGTCTCTTAAGCTTTTGCGCAATTTCCTGCGCGTAGTTCAACTGTTGGTCAGTTATGGGAATCACTACGACTTGCACCGGAGCTAACCACAACGGAAATGCACCGCCATAATGTTCCACCAAAATCCCCACAAAACGTTCAACAGAACCCATGATTGCACGATGAATCATTACTGGACGCTTTTCGCTACCATCTTGATCCACATAGGTTAAATCAAACTTTTCGGGAAGTTGAAAGTCAAGCTGCACCGTAGCCAATTGCCAGTGACGACCCAAGGAATCAATGGCCGAAATGTCCAGTTTGGGTCCATAAAATGCCCCATCACCCGGATTGATTTGATATTTAATTCCGCGCTCATGTAAGACGGCTTCTAAATCCTTCTCGGCTTTGTTCCATAATTCCAACGATCCCATGTAATCATCAGGACGAGTAGAAAAGACGACTTCATACGGTAATCCAAACGCCCGAAAGACAATGTCGACCAAATCCAGGACGCCAAACATTTCTTGATTAATTTGATCCTCACGAACAAATAAGTGGGCATCATCTTGGTGAAATCCCCGAACCCGAAGAAGCCCATGTAACGTCCCAGACCGTTCAAATCGCGATAACGGACCATATTCCGCATAACGAATGGGTAAATCCCGGTAAGAACGTATACTCTCTTTGAACAACAAGGCATGTCCTGGGCAATTCATCGGCTTAGCACCCAAAAGCTCGTCCTCGCGCTCCATTAAAAACATATTGTCCCGGTAGTGGTCCCAGTGACCCGACCGTTGCCAGAGCCCTACCCGGTAAATCCAGGGGGTTGACACTTCTTCATAGCCACGCTCCGATTGCAGACGCCGGGAAAATTCTTCAAGGGTCCGGTACAATTGAAATCCTTTGGGATGCCAAAAGGCGAAGCCAGGTGCCTCTTCTCGAAAGCTGAACAAATCGAGTTGGGGACCTAGTCTTCGGTGATCGCGTTGCTTTACTTCCTCTAGCCGCTCCATGTACTGTTGCAGAGCAGCTTGGCTAGGAAACGACGTCCCATATATCCTGGTCATCATAGGATTATTTTCGTTACCTCGCCAATAGGCACCGGATACATTGGTTAACTTGATGGCTTGAATCAATCCCGTACTGGGCAAATGGGGACCAGAACACAAGTCAATAAACTCTCCTTGGCGGTACGCCGAAATCGTCGTCCCCTCCGGGATTCGCTGGATAATCTCGAGTTTGAAATCCTCGTGCCGATCCTTGAATAAGGCCAAAGCTTCCTCACGAGATAGTTCGACACGCTCAATATCTAAGTTTTCCTGCACAATGGTGCGCATCATTTCTTCAATGCGCTGCAAGTCGTCCTCTTTTAATGGGTTTGGCAGCCAAATGTCATAATAGAAACCGTCGTCCAGTGCCGGGCCAGTTCCTAGTTTCGCCTCTGGCCATAATCTCTTGACGGCCTGCGCTAATAGATGCGCACTGGAATGGCGAAACACCCGTTGACCACTGCTATCCTCAAATGTTAGCCATTGCAATTGTCCACCATGTGGCAAGGGCCGTTTGAGATCGACCACATCTCCATCGATCCACGCTGCTAATGCATTCTCAGGTATTTCTTCGCGAAAATCCAAAGGTCTTACGCCCGGCTCTTTGACGAGCACTTCACCATGGATTTCGACCGTTAAATCATTCATGGGTTCACGCATCCTTTCTAAAAAAAATACCGTCTCCCAAATTGGGGACGGAAAATATCTTCCGCGGTTCCACCGCCATTGGCAATTCACATTGCCCAACTTTATGCGAGATATCGGTCGCACCGCTAACTTTTTGCTTTCGTTAGTCACTCCGAGTTGGTTAAATCTCCGCGTTACTCTGAGGTCTTTCAGCCCATGAACCTCATTCTCTGTAGAGAATACGGAAATTATCGTCTCTTCATCGCGATTGCTTATAGAGTACTTTTACCTTATAAGAATCTGCAGGACCTGTCAATTCTACCCTGTGGGATTCGCCAGGAAGTTCCGAAATACACCGCACACGGCCAGGAAACACGTCGCGAATGGTATGGTCTAAATCGTGGGGAAAATTCCCATGCAACACAATTTGACCCGGGGCCAAAAGCACAAGAGCACTCAGCAAAAGTTCGTCGGCTAAGTCCTGGTCTAAAGGTAGCCCGTCTTGTAACTGTTCGATGAGACCTGTTGCAACGCTCCGACCGCGTTCATCGGTAATTCGCAGGTCAGGGTATGTTACATGGACCACTGCGCGAATAGACATTTGACGTTCACTAAACTGACGCAAAAACCGAATGTACTCCCGATGTTCGCGTTCTAAAAAATAGTCATCCACTGCTTCACCCAGCACGGCCAGCATCTCATCGCGAATTGCCGGCAACAAAAAGTCCTGAATCCCTTCGATAATCACGGTTTGATGTTCGGCCACAAAGAGCATGATGGAAATGGCCATAAGATCGACCCGGCGGCGTTGACTTGTATTTTCTCGGTTATCCAAAATTTGCAAAGCGCGTCCTAATACCCATAATCTTTCTTCAGATGACAAGTAATCAAACTGTTGACGCAGCAGACGGCGCATCCACAGTTCCCGATTCGCTTCGATAAACTCTGCAATAGCCCGAGCCAACGGATACAGCCATTCCGTAATCTGGTTTTCCGGCACGTCATACAAAACCCAGTACATCCCCTGTTCATGCCAAGACTGCCATGAGACCGAAAAATCATGGAGAGGAAGTTTAGGCATGCAGATGAAACTCCCGACAACCCACCGCATATATCCCATCCAATCTGATTGTGCAATATTTGCTGTTAGTATATTCCAGTTTTCACGAGCCTATTCATTATTAGAACCTTATGTGAAAATCATTGCCGGGTTTCAATATCCCACGTTACAGACACTATTCATTGGCCTTCAGTCATTATGTACTGCTTCTTGATTACCGAACCCACCGTAATCATCCTCAAAACTCGCAATGGCAAGCGATACTTTTCTGTTATTGGTTAGAAATTTGGAAATCTACATTTCCTAATCGATTCGGCGATTATCGCGTGATGTCTTTTCCATAAGTAAGAAGTAGAGCACTGGAAGAATGTTAAGACCTCATCGCCGCAAAATGGCACAATTCGTGCGTAGTCTTCAAAATGTCCGGGAAAAGCGAAACGCGTTTTCAGCAGAATTTGAACGTCCGATGAGATCATCTGGAATCAAAATCATGATGTTGCAGTGCATAACGGTTTTTGAGCACATAGAGTCAAAGGAAGTGGCATCGTTTTAATTCAAGGTTTTCTGGTTGGAAACGCAATTCTCCGCGAAAGCATTTGACAGCGCAAAATAAAAAAAGCCTTACAATATAGAAATGGTGGGCGGTACAGGACTCGAACCTGTGAACCTCTCGCATGTCAAGCGAGCGCTCTAACCAACTGAGCTAACCACCCACTACAACTGGAGGCGACGCCCGGATTCGAACCGGGGCATCGGGGTTTTGCAGACCCCTGCCTTACCACTTGGCTACGTCGCCTTATTTCTAAGGCGGCAGATGGAGCGGAAGACGGGATTCGAACCCGCGACCCTTGCCTTGGCAAGGCAATGCTCTACCACTGAGCTACTTCCGCATCACGCTCTGCTATTGTAACAAGACTTTCGTCAGTTTGCAAGCCTATTTCCGGGAATAATGATAAAAACCTCGTCCGCTTTTTTTGCCCAAATGTCCGGCACGCACCAATCGCCGCAAAACTTGTGGGGCGGCAAATCGGTCGTCATGAAACTCGTTATACAGGTAATCCATGACCTCCAGATCGACATCCAATCCGGTAAAGTCCGCCAATGTTAACGGTCCCATCGGATGATTTAGGCCCAACTTGACGGCTTTATCAATGTCTTCCTTACTGGCCACGCCTTCTTCCAATATTCTCATAGCTTCAATGAACAATGGCATCAAAATACGGTTGACCACAAATCCTGGTGTGTCTTTTTGCACAACGATGGTTTCTTTGCCCATTTGTTGCGCCAAAAGCTGTGCCTGTTCAATCGTCGTCTCGAGAGTATCTTCTCCCCGCACAATTTCCACCAATTTCATAATCGGAGCTGGATTAAAGAAATGCATTCCCACGACGGTTTCAGGCCGTGTACAGACACTGGCTAATTCCGTGATCGAAAACGAAGATGTGTTACTGGCCAATACCGTGCTGGGTCGAACAATACGACTCAAATGCTCAAATACCGTCTTTTTGACGGCCATAACTTCGACCACCGCTTCAATGACGAAATCAGCCTGCACAAAATCATCCAGAGAACTTTCGATGATATGGCTCATCATCTCATCAATATGCGCTGTTTCCACTTGTCCGCGCTCCGCGGCACGCATCAAGCGTTCCCGGATTTTCGACAGCGCCCTGTTTATCGCACCTTCTTGACTGTCATATAACAGCACACGGATACCATGCATGGCGGCCAATTGCGCGATTCCCGAGCCCATCGTGCCAGCGCCAACCACTCCCAGTGTTTTGATTGGTTCCATAGGTTATCCCCCTAAAAACCCATAATATGAAATCCGCTATCAACAAAAAGAATGTGACCGGTAATGTGCTTGGCCCAATCAGAAGCAAGAAATACGGCCGCATTCCCGACATCATCCGTAGAAATATTTTCGGGAATAGGAGCTCGTTCTTCCGTGTTGTGTAAAGCCTGAGAAATGCCTTTAACGCCCGATGCTGCCAAGGTTTTAACCGGTCCCGCAGAAATCGCATTAACGCGAATATGTTCTTTACCCAGATCAAATGCTAAGTAGCGAACGGATGACTCTAAGGCCGCTTTGGCCACCCCCATCACATTGTAATTGGGCATAACCCGGATCGAACCCTGATAGGTCATGGCAATAATGCTGCCTCCCTGTGCTTTTTGCATAGATGGATAGACCGCACGTGTTAACTCAGTTAAAGAATAGGCACTCACCATTTGAGCTAACATATATCCTTCACGCTTCGTATCTAAAAATCGACCTTCTAAATCTTGACGGTCAGCATAGGCAATGGAGTGAACCAAAATATGAACCCCCTGCGGAGCCAAGTGTTGCAATTGCTTTCCAAATTCCGTCATGAGTTCATCATTGGTCACATCTAATAATAATGATTGGACGGGGGCATCAATTTCGGGTAGCAATTTATCTAAATTTTCTTTTAATCGTTCGTTTTGATAGGTGACAATTAGTTGTGCCCCTTCGCGTACAAAGGCCCGGGCAATCCCCCACGCAATACTTCGTTTATTCGCAATTCCGGTTACGACGGCAACCTTTCCATCCAGTAAACCCACTGTCTCTCCTACCTTTCGCGTTATCCCAATCACTGTCCGTATATTAGGATATGCCGAATTTTTCCACCATCATATCGTATCAGGTCTTGTCCGACCAGAGCTTAGGCAGCAACAAGTCCGGTGGCTTTTGTCCATTCAGATACGCCAAAATATTATGCCATGCCCGCTGCGCCATCGCTAGACGAGTTTCTACCGTTGCCGAGCCGACATGAGGCAAAAGAGTCACATTGGGCAATGCACGCAGGGGCGAATCACGCGGTAAAGGTTCGGTTTCAAATACATCCAGTCCAGCTCCTGCCAATTTCCCTGTGCGTAATGCCTCGACTAACGCCTGTTCATCGATGACCGCCCCGCGTGACGTATTGATCAAAATCGCTGTAGGCTTGATGCGTGATAATGATTCACGATTAATCAGATGGAAAGTTTGAGGAGTTAAGGGGACATGTAGAGACAGAATATCAGAGGACTCCAATAATTGTTCCCACGATACTTGCTGCACATTTTCGGGCAAATCTTTTAAAGCTCGCCGAGTGAAGATAATCACGCGCATGCCAAAAGCCAGTGCCCGCCTAACGACTGATCGGGCAATACGCCCGAAACCCGCAATTCCTAATGTTTTCCCATACAATTCCAATCCCAAAAACCCGTCGGGTTCCCACCCGGTCCAGTGATGTTGACGTAAGGCGTCTTCTGCACTCCTAAGGCGTCTTAATACCAAAAGCATGAGCGCCATGGTTAATTCGGCGGTGGATTCCGTCAACACATCTGGGGTATTAGTTGCCAAAACCTGTGATTTTTCTAATGCATCCAGATCAAAGTTATCAAATCCTACGGCCATATTGCTAACGATTTTAAGATGCGGCGCATGCTCCAACAATTCAGTGTCCACACGTTCGGTTAACATGGTAATCATCAGATCAGCGTCTTCGGCCCATGCCAGAAATTGCTCCCGGGAAATAATCCCTGATTCATTCCAAACCTTCAATGTTAAATCGGGGCGTCGCGCAATAATCTCTTGAATAACACGCGGATCCACCCGCCCTGTAATGACTAATTGCACGGCAAATACCTCCCTTATTATCCATGATAATTGGGAGGGCGACTTGTTAACACATAAACTTTATGAAATTGAATGCCATACTCTGCAATTTTTTGAGCTGACTCGGGAAAGAAAATATCAATGTGATCCCCAAAAATGGCGGAACCGGTGTCCACTGCACGGGCAGGCCCAAAGCCGTCAATATAGAGATACGTTCCCAAAGGAATCACCTGGGGATCAACTGCAACGTCTCCTTGATGAAGAGGCAACCCATCCCACGCAGCAACTGCACCCCAAGGGCCATTCATCGAAAACTGACCGTTATATGCGGTAGTCAGCGCTGTAAACACGCGGTCATAAGAATATTTGACACCATTAATCGTAATAACATGAACAGGCGCCGTTCCTAGGGCAACAATTTGCGGAATGGGAGGAAAAATTACTTTATTAGTCCCATTGACCCAAAAATCTGTTCCCATCCGACCCGGTTGTATAACTAATCTTTGGCCTTGTGGTAAATTGCTATCGGCAATTGTTTTCGTCGGAAAAGGCACAGAACCGAAATGCGGTTTCTCCTGAGCAAAACCTCCGCTCACCCATGGCCACTGGGGTAATACATTGGCAGGAGGGGATTCATGACTCTTGGCATGCCCATGCCAACTATGCCCCCACAACGCGAATGCCAATACCACGCCCATAAGAGCCATGGTCCACCGCACCTTATTCATTCGCGTTCCCCCGCTTTCTAGACGGATCACTGTTGACTCTAGTGTTTCCGGGAACAACGTGGTCATACAATCAACGCCCCGGCAATATTTCGTTAGTATTCACACGGGAGACATAAAAAAATCCCGCACAATGCGGGTGTTCAAAAGATCTGGTGCCGCAGGGCGGAATCGAACCGCCGACACGAGGATTTTCAGTCCTCTGCTCTACCGACTGAGCTACCGCGGCGAATTATGGCGGAGGCGACGGGATTCGAACCCGCGATCTCATGCGTGACAGGCATGCGTGTTGGGCCAGCTACACCACGCCTCCGTTTAGTCCTAACCAACGGCGTAATTATCCTCGAATTCCCCAGACTTGTCAACGGGGAAAACCTTTCAGACAAAAAAATGGTGCCGCAGGGCGGAATCGAACCGCCGACACGAGGATTTTCAGTCCTCTGCTCTACCGACTGAGCTACCGCGGCGAATCATGGCGGAGGCGACGGGATTCGAACCCGCGATCTCATGCGTGACAGGCATGCGTGTTGGGCCAGCTACACCACGCCTCCGCGTGCAAATGGTGGGCGGAACAGGTTTCGAACCTGTGACCCCCTGCGTGTAAGGCAGGTGCTCTACCGCTGAGCTATCCGCCCGCTCCACAAGATGCGTTGTTTATTATACTCGCTTTCTCCATCTTCCGCAACGGATTACACGCAAATTCCCCATATTTATTGCCTCCGCCTGTTCAATGATTGATCCACCAGGCATAAGTGCCACGATGAGGACCTTCAGGGACCGTAATGAGAATCCAATGGTCGCCCATAAATCCCAGTAGATGATATTCACTCACATCGGTAAACGGCATGTGTACGTCAAGAGTGTAGTGGTGACCATATAGTAACAAATGCCATGTGCCCTGCAAATTTTGGGCCAAGGTCGCCGCCATCGTTCCATTTTTTGAAAATCTAGGCACCCCCACCCACTTGAGTTGCTTGGGTAATGTATACGCATTCCATTTCCCATTGCTCCAAAAAATTGCCTGAGTGGCCGTATGACCCAATGCTGAGGCATATTGCCGGGAAACCCGGACTTGTTCCATTGGCGGAATGGACACGAGTCCATGTCCTTGTTGAAGAATGTGTCCATTTTTTAATGCGGCGATAACTGTTTGATTGCGAAGAATTCCGTAATTAGCAATTTGCTGCTGTCCTCCACGAAGAATGAGCGCCGGATAGGTTTGATTCGCGTGGGTCCACACATAAATCCCCCATCCTTCTGGACCTTGAGCTAAGACGGCAGCGCTTTGCGCATCCTGGGCCCACACAACTTTTTTCACGTAACTGAGCGTCGTCCCCACGGATTGCATACCGGAAAGAGGAGGTTGGGAATAATAGAGTCGATGATCACCTGAATCAATCCACAGGGTACCAGTGGCATTAGGAGCCGGATAGATGGCCCCACCAATTCCGACTAACGGGACGCCCTGTGCCGTTAATGCCATACGCCAAATTCCGGCCCCCGACGGTTCTGGAACTTCAACCCAATTGAGTCCACTTGCACGGCTTGTAATACTAATTCCATTAGACTGCAACTGAAACGATGAAGAGGGTGTAACCAAATAATAATCACCATTGCGGGAGACCAATCCACCCGGTTCGGAACTGACTGCAAGCCAACTTGTTGTTTGAACCTGATGCGCCTCGGGAATTTTAGCGACATAAAGTTGAATCACCAAAAAGGCGAACAGCAAAAAGAGAGAAACGGGACGTTTCATAGGGATATGCCTCCTTACCACACTTATCCATATCCCTATGCTCGTCCCGAACAATTATGATGGTGATGATTCACGACCTACAAAAACTTCCGCCCCTGTAAAATTCCCATGATGCGCGGAAATCTACATTAATTTTTGGCCTTTAATGATCGAATTTCTTCGGTTAAACGCGGCACGACCTGAAATAAGTCGCCGACAATGCCATAATTAGCGACTTTGAAAATAGGAGCTTCCGGATCATTATTTATGGCCACAATATATTTCGACCCCGATATCCCCGCTAAGTGCTGGATCGCTCCTGAAATACCAATAGCAAAATAAACGGTAGGGCTCACCACTTTACCGGTTTGACCAATATGGTAAGAGTGAGGGACCCATCCATCGTCAGCGACGGGTCTAGACGACCCCACTGCCGCTCCCAATACCTCGGCTAATTGATCCAATAATTTGAAGTTTTCTGCCGCCTTAATTCCTCGTCCTCCTGAGACAATAATGTCGGCCTCGGTGAGTTCTTGGACGCCGCTTTGGACCTCCCTACGTTCCGTAACGACAGCTTTAAAAGAATCCTCAGAAATTACAGGCGCAATGTCGAGAACGACCGGTGTCGTAGGGGAAGGCACTGCCGCATTGATATTGGGACGAATGGAGAACATCTGAATCGGAGTGTCAATCTGTACCTCGGCCAAAACCTTGCCTGCATACATGGGACGCGTTGCAATGACCCGATTTTCCTCATTTGTGCGAAGAGACAAGCAATCCGTAGCCAACCCGGCATTGAGCAATTCAGCCAGTCGTGGGGATAAATCTTTTCCCCAGGCCGATGCCGGAAACAAGATAACCGCCGGATCAAGTTCGGGAACAACCGAAGCAATCGCGTCGGCAAAGCCGTCTGAACTATACCGCGTAAAGGGGTCTTGTTCCCAGAACAAGACCTGGTCCGCTCCATATTCGCCCAACATGTTCAAGGTTTTAGAGGCGTCGGTCCCAAAAGTTAAAGCCGTTACAGAACCTAAAGCGAGATTACGAGCCACAGTCAAGATTTCTAACACGACATGACGGACTTGTCCTTGGTTTTGATCAAAAATTACGAGTACACCCGAAGACATTGTGCCCCCTCCTTTCAAATAACCTTAGCCTGGTCATGTAATAGTTGAACCAATTTTTTGGCAGTTTCCTCAGGATCGCCGGTTAAAATCGTAGGAGCCGGCCTTTCAGGCGGTGGGATCAGGTTCATGACGCGGATCCGTGGGGTGTCATCAACTCCTAAAGACCCGAGCGGAATGCGTTTAACCTCTTTCTTCTTAGCCTTCATAATGTTGGGTAAGGTTGGATAACGCGGTTCATTTAATCCGCGCTGAGCCGTCACTATCGCAGGGAAAGGCAGTTCCACAATTTCCGTGGCTCCTTCTAATTCGCGTTCGGCCCGTAATCGTTTTTGCGACTCGTCAACATCCAAGTGAATCACGACCGTCACCTGGGGTAATCCCAAGCGCGCCGCTAACATGGGGCCGACTTGGGCCGCATCATCATCGACAGCTTGTTTACCCATCAGAATCAAATCAAACCCTTCATCGTGGGCAACTTTGGCTAATGCGTGAGCCACTTGCGATGGATCTAAGGTTTCTTCACTTTCGACAACCACGGCCCGATCCGCTCCCATGGCCAGAGCCTGGCGAACAGCCTCGTCCACCCGCTTCGGTCCGAGTGTGACAATAACCGTTTCGCCACCCATCTTTTCCCGAATTCGCAAGGCTTCTTCAATGGCAAATTCATCGTAAGGATTGATGACCCACTTAATTCCGTCTTCAACAATGCCGTGACCATCTCCGCGTATCTGAATTTTAGTCGCGGTATCAGGGACCTGTTTTACCATTACTAAGACTTTCATCCCTATTCCCTCCCTTTTGTCTATCCATGCGCGAAAGTCTTAATCATTCTTGAACTCTATTCAGGGCCATCACTATAGTAGCAAGCAACTGAGATTCTTGACTAGGGAAAATTGTGCGCAAATCAAAAATTAGCGATCCGTGACTAATCCGAGCAATAACAGGAGGATCGGCTTCGCGTAGGTATCGTTCTAAAAGCGCTGTATCCTTAGAATGGGATGGAGTGAGGCTCACCACATAGGTAGGAATGCGAGTTCCCGGCATCGATCCTCCTCCTATTTGGGAGAAGTCTTGTTGAATATCAATAGACATTGGCCCAACAACCTGTTGTCTTAAAGATTCACTAAATAATCGTGCCCGCTGATAAATATCCTCCGCTGTTTGATTCATCATTTGCCACAAAGGTAACAAATGAGCGCGGCCTTCTAAATACCACCGGATAGTATGTTCTAGAGCGGTTAATGTCATTTTATCTACGCGAATAGCCCGGGCCAAAGGATATTTTTTGAGCTGATCAATAATCTCTGTCTTCCCAACAATGATTCCGGCTTGTGGGCCACCCAATAATTTATCCCCACTAAAGGTGACAATGTCGACCCCAGCCTGAACAATCTCTTTGACGCTAGGCTCGGAAACATTATCGATTTGTAATGGGTTAATTACACCACTTCCCAAATCCTCCATCACAGGGATGCCGTATCGTCGCCCCAAATCCACTAATTCGCGCGTACTGAGCCCCTTAGTGAAGCCAATGACCCGGAAATTTGATTGATGGACTTTGAGTAACAGACCGGTATTTTCATTAATCGCAGCCACATAATCACGGGCATGGGTTTTGTTTGTCGCGCCAACCTCATGTAATAGCGCGCCAGAGAGAGCCATGACCTCAGGAATCCGGAAAGATCCCCCGATCTCGACCAGCTCTCCCCGCGACACGACGACTTCTTTCCCGCGAGCTATTGCTGACAAGGCGATCAATACGGCGGCCGCATTATTGTTAACCACCATCGCGGCTTCAGACCCTACTAATTCCGCTAGAGCTTGCGCGACATGATCGTGGCGTGATCCTCTTCGGCCGTGACTCAAATCATATTCGAGTGTCGAATAGCCCATTGCCACCGTTTTTACCGCTTCCATAATTTCGTCAGGCAACGGCGAGCGTCCTAAATTGGTATGAATCATAACGCCCGTGGCATTTAACACGGGGCGAAGACTTGGTCTAGATAATTTTCGCGCTTCTTGAATTATCTCGTCGCAAATCACCGTTAGAGGCGGGGGAGTTTGTCCGTGACGGGCCTTGTCCCGCCAACGGTTGAGGACATCATCAATCGCCCTGTCAACCCAATAAGAAGGAACTGGTAAGGGTTCAGGAAGAGCACGCCAGATCTTCTGGACCGCCGGTAACTTTCGTCGGAGATCAGACTCTTCTTTCACGACACACGCTCCTAAATAATAGCCACGCGAATAATACGCGTGGCTATTAAACATCATTAATGTAATGATTGTAAAGGGGGTGAAGGAGGATTGTCCTTCTCCGCTTTACGATTGTTTACACGTGGAGTAACGAGCCCGAGAGATGAATCAATGACGACATACCCGTTTTCTTGGAAAATATCATCAGCGTTCATGTCATAAAGAAACACGGCTTCATTGCGTATCCGTTGCGGTTTTGCATCTGATATCACCGTTTTCAATACGAATCCCTCCTTTTACGCTCTTTCCACCTGGGAAATCTCTTCCCAAAAATATTGTACCCTGCTCGATATGTTTTCGCCTATTTCTGCTGCATCCAGTGAGCAAACAGCGGAGCAAAGTAGGTAATAATCATGTCGGCGCCAGCTCGCTTAATACTTAATAACGATTCTTCCACAACCCGTCGTTCATCTAGCCATCCCAGCTGAGATGCCGCTTTAATCATGGCATACTCGCCCGAGACCTGGTATGCCGCAACAGGAATTTGCACCGAGTTTTTCACATCGGATAATACATCTAGATACGGCATTGCCGGTTTCACAATCACCATATCAGCGCCTTCTTGAATGTCCAGTAACACTTCTTTCAAGGCTTCCAGGCGATTGGCGGGATCCATTTGGTAAGCCCGGCGATCGCCAAACGATGGGGTATTTTCTGCTGCCTCGCGAAACGGTCCATAAAATCCTGAGGCGTACTTGGCCGCGTAAGACATAATCGGAATATCTTGGAATCCTGCTTGATCAAGTGCGTGACGAATGGCGGCTACCCTACCATCCATCATATCGGATGGTGCAACAATACTCGCACCCGCTCGGGCCTGAACCACAGCTGTCTTGGCTAAAATGTCAATGGTCATATCATTATCAACATCATTGCCCCGTAAAATTCCACAATGGCCGTGATCGGTATATTCACACAAGCATAAATCTGCTATTAATACCGCTTCGGGAAGGCGTTTTTTCACCGTTTGTAAAGCCACTTGGACAATACCTTCCGGACTATAGGCTTCAGAACCTTCTGCATCTTTGTGAGCAGGAATACCAAAGAAAAGAAAGGACCGGATGCCTTGTTCATAGATCTCTTCTAAATGATCCGTCAACAAGTCCACCGACCACTGGTAAATACCGGGCATCGAAGACACCGGTAGTTTCATACCGGTGCCTGGGCGTACGAACACCGGATATATTAATTGATCCAGCCGAATATGTGTCTCCCTTACCAAAGCACGTAATGTTTCATTTTTTCTTAATCGACGAGGACGTTCTATGGGAAACATCTCTCAATCACTCCTTCATAAAATAATCAATCACTTCGTCAATCATCGCATCCAGTGATGACCGAATAGGTTCCCGTGTCACGGGAATCCCGTAATGCGTGAGCGTGCGGCTCGTCAGGCGACCAATACTAATGGCGGGAATCTTACGCAAAATATCTTGTAAGTGAGGATGTTGATTCACTAAATGATCGACCGAGGATGATGCAGTATAAAAGATCGCATCAATCTTATGGCGTTCTAATAACTCGACAACGCTCGGCGAAAGCGGTACCGCAACATTTTGATAACATTGTAGCGGGCTCACAAGGGCTCCTTGTTGGGCTAAATAGTCCTGGAGATAAGTGCGATTGAGATTCCCTTGCGGCAATAAGATATTCGCTCCCAACAGCGAATAGGGCGAAAATGCTCTGGCCAAGCCTTCTTGGCTATACTCGTTTTCTGGCATCAAAACAGGGTACAATCCATAATCTTTCACCAGGGCTTCAGTTTGGGGACCAACTACCGCGATATGCGCGCGGAGCCGACGAATATCCATATTGAGCCGCTTCAATGACTGAAAAAATCGGGTCACAGCCTCTTGACTGGTAAATATGACCCAATCGTAGCGTTCAATATGGCTCAAAGTCTGATCGACAATGGTCCACGAAGGAGGATCGACAATTTGACTGACAGGAGCCACATAGACATTCGCTCCGAGTTCTTGAAGGCGGCTGCTAGCCTTTCTAGCCGTGGCTCCACCGTGTAGAAGCAGGAAAGTTCGCCCGTAAAGCGGCTGATTCGATAGCCATAGGTGCGGTTGAGGCAAATCCGTGGAAATTTTCAAAACCGGCGAGGACTCTTCCATCATGTCGCCGCCATGAGTCCAGTGTCCCCTCGGCCCAAACGTCCACGTCTCTCGAGGAACGAAAGGATGTTCACCTCCCCTAAGCCGTAGCCGGACCGCGTCATGATATTCCGCCTCAAAAGGGGAGGCCACACAAAAACCATTCATATCCAGCATCACTGTCATATTCCATAGGCCCGGCACAATCGTACCCATGACCCGCCGTTCTTGAGCCCACTGCACCCATGTCGCCATCTGGACATGATGGGCCGGGGATTGTGCCACCAAAACCGCTATCTGATCCTCTTGCGCTGCCCAAAACTTCATCCGCGCTAACACATCGGATGCCGCGACATATTCTTTTTCCACTGCCCACGGCCACAACAAGTAAGGAGGCCATGCATTTTCAACAATTAATGCGTGCTGCACCCGTTCAAGAATATCCCAAGCTTCCTTGGTCAGCCACTCAACCCGTGTGGAAGGTCCCGTCCCAATAAAGTAAATGCGTGACGCCATGACGCAATTCTCACCTCACAAAAGCTGTAATGCCCCGGCACTGATCAGTTCTTGAGCCAATCGCTTCCCCAGTTCTTCCGCATGGGCTCCAGGACCAGCGACATCCCGCACAATAACCCGGCTCCCGGTTAAATCAGCCACTTTGCCACGGATAGTGATGGTTTTTTCATCGGTCCATGTTGCATAGGCTCCAAAAGGAACCTGACAACCTCCCCCTAATTCCGCTAACACGGCCCGGGTGGCCTTTGATGTGATTTCGGCCTGAGAATCATTAAACCGGGCTAAAATTGCACGGAGGTCCTTATTGTCATCACGTACCTGAACCGCCAACACCCCTTGTCCAGGACTTGGCACACAAATCCATGGGTCCAAATAACTGGAGATTAACTCCTGCCAGTGCAAGCGGTGAACACCGGCTGCTGCGAGAACTAATCCATCCCATCCCTGTTCCTTCCACTTTCGGACCCGAGTTTGCAAATTTCCCCGGACAGGAACAATGTCCAAGTCGGGGCGAAGTGCCTTCAAAAAGGCGGTCCGGCGAAGACTCGACGTGCCGATCCGCGCTCCCTGCGGCAATGAATTCCAAGAAACTCCGGGCTTAGCAATGAGAACATCTCGGGGATCTTCAGGCAGGACATAAGCACCAATCATGAGATGGGAAGACAGGGTTGTAGGCAGGTCTTTGAGAGAGTGAACAGCGACATCAATCAAACCATCCAGAAGCGCTTTTTCCAGTTCCGTGGTAAATAAACCTTTGTCGCCAATGGCATCCAGGGCACGGTCGAGAATTTTGTCTCCTTTGGTTTCAAACAATACCAGTTCATTGTCTATTCCGGCGCTTGTTAAAAGATTACTCACCGCTTGGGCCTGAGCCTGAGCAAGTTGACTAGACCGTGTTCCAATTTTTAGCACTTTTTGCCTTCTTTCCTGTACCCGTTCTTAATAATACGCTTCTGTCAAACATCATAAAAATGGAAGCCATGAAAGAAGACTCCCACCACAAACAAATTGACAAAAACAAATAAAAACGCTGACATCGCATAAACTGCCGCTTTATGGCCTCTTGAGCCCGTCATCCGCAAGACAGCGTATCCAAGATACACAAGCCACGTGATGATGCTCCAAACTTCCTTGGCTGACCACGACCAATAGAAATGAAAAACTTGTTTGGCCCATAAAGTGCCCGCAATCAATGTCACGGTGAAGAAAATGAGACCAGCAAAAATTAAACGCCCACTGATTACGTCCATAACTTCTAGCGAAGGTAGTTGATAATAAAAAAGTCTCACTTTCTTCCGTTTCAACTCTCGCTCTTTTTCTGTATACATAATACTAAAGACGGCTGCCAACAAAAAAGCGACATAAGCAAAAATAGCTGTGGTCACATGGATCGCCAACAATGTACTGTCGAGATGTGGCGGCACAATGATATGGCGTGACAACGCCTGACTGCCAAGCCACATCAACGTGATCACTGGCATTAAAAATCCACCAAGCGGTAATGTGGGACGAAACAATTGAAATAACGCAAAAACAATGACAGATACCCAAGTAAAGGTCGCTATCCAGTCGTACAAGGTTTCATCAGGCCATGTTCCTAGACCGATCGCCTCTTGTATGAACCAACTGGTTTGCGCGGCCAGCCCAATAAGAGTACCCGCAAATCCCCACTTGCGCCACGTATCGTTATATAACGTCGCCACGTAAAACACGGAAGATGACAAATATCCCAAAAAAACTAACGCAATGAATACGGCTCCCACACCATCGCCTCAGTTCACCGCTCAGGTTGCAATACGTGTTCTGTATTGGGCGTTCTGGTGTTCTCGGTGGTGCCATCAAGATGAAACAGTTCGCGCACGGCTTCGATATATTCTTCCTTATCTTTGTCTGTTGCCCAAGCGCGCATTCCGACCATAGCATCATTAAGAAACTTATTTAAAATTAATCGAGTTGTCTCGGCAACCACTTGTTTATCGGCATCCGACAAATGCGATAACCGGTTGAGGGCTTTATTCAACTCGTTAATGCGGATAGATTCAGCTTTCTCGCGAAGTTGCCGGATAACTGGTCCAACTTCCGAGGCCGCAATATCACTCGCCAATGTCTCAATTTCTTCTTGAATAATTTTTTCGACTTTCACAGCCTCTTTTTGCCGCTGATGCAAATTGGCCTCAACGACGGCATTTACGTCATCAATATCGTACAAAAAGATTCCACTCCCCAGACGAACAATATCCGGATCTAAGTTTCGTGGCACCGACAAATCAAACAAAAACCGTAAACGTTCACCCTTACCTTTTATAGCCTCTTTCATCATCTGTTTCGTGACCAAAAAGTTTGAGGCGTGCGTGGACGAGACAATAATGTCAGCACTCGGCAACACCGTCATCAATTGATTTAGCGGCACATAAGAGCCATGAATTTCCTCTGCCAGGAGTTGACCCCGGTCAGGCGTTCGATTGACAATGGTTATATTGCCCACTTTTGCCGAAGACAAATGGCGCGCCACAAGTGTTCCCATTTCTCCAGCACCAATTACCACCGCGTGGGTTCTCGACAAGTCTCCAAACACTTTACGGCCTAATTCGACCACCGCATGCCCCATTGATAACGCATTGTGACTGATAGCGGTTTCCGCATGCGCTCTTTTCCCGACGGTTAATGCAGCACGGAACAAACGATGCAGAGAACCGGTCACCCCATATTTCTGAGATAATTCATATGCCTCTTTGACTTGGCCGAGGATTTGCGTTTCCCCCAGCACCATGGAATCTAAGCCGGCTGCAACGCGAAACAAATGATCGAATACTTTGGTGTCTGCATACCAAAACAGCGCATCAGAAAACTCTCTACGTTCAACCCCAGCGATATGTCCCCACCAGTCAACAATAGCCGAGTAAGAAACATTACCTGCAACATACATTTCCGTGCGGTTACACGTAGACAGAATTACAATGCCCTGTTGTCCAACCAATTCATGAACTCGGTTATATGCTTCAACAATTTGGTCGGGCGTCAATCCGACTTGCGCGCGAATTTTTAACGGCGCCGTTTTATGATTTATTCCGACAACCTGAATCAGCACAATAAGCCACCTCTTATCTAGGGTGACCGCTTCACGTCCTCGTTATGTGTCAGTCACTCTACGCCTATAATAACATGGGAATGCAAAAAAGATCTCTCCTTGTTTTGGATTTTTTATAAAAGTTTAATCTATCAGCACTCGCTAGAAGTATAAAATTTAACTTTTTATCACCTTTGTTAAATCCCGTGGAGTTGATGACCTATTTTTCTATAGTGAAAACTTCTTCCATGCTTAAACCTAACAACAATGTTCCTGCAATAAATTTTGCCCCCGGTCTTCTCTTACCGCCCAAAACACGATTGACGTACGAATAGGCGAGATCCATGTGCTCTGCCAAATCTCGTTCAGACCAACCGCGTTGTTCCATAAAACGCCGCAACGCTGCAACGTTAACTACCAGAGTGGCCAAAAAAATCCCTCATTATCTTTTTGGCAAAATCATAGCGTAATTTTTCCATTTTGGCAATTTGTATCCTCCTGGGATTCTCTCGAAACGAATGTTGCCTATAGGCAACAGATTCGATAGGATTAGACAAAGGGTCACATCATCATAGGAGGCGGACAGCATTGCAATTCGGTAAATTTCTCCGTGAACAACGGCAAGCGAAACATCTGTCTTTAGTCGCTTTAGCCGAACGGACCGCAACCAGTTCTTCCTACTTATCTCGTATTGAGCGTGGACTACGCAATCCGCCCAGTCCCGCTGTTTTGCGACGTTTAGCGCAAGCACTCGATATTCCCTATGAACAACTTATGGAACGAGCTGGCTATCTCAATACGGCTTTACATGAAGAACCGGTCTTTTATGGTGGCATTAATCATCAGCAATGGCAAGAAGCCGTTTCGACGTTATCTGATGAAGATTGGACCGACGTCTGGGCGCTCATTCAAAATAAAGTGGCCCGTCGTAAACAGGGCCACTCCTCATAACAGACAATCCCCAATAATTTGGTCGCAATCATCCTAAGACAGAGCGAACCGCTTCTGCCACCTGCCAGGGCATCGTAACCACTTCAGCCCCATGGGCTTTCAAAGCCTTTTCCTTACTTGCTAGAGTACCTTTGCCGCGTTCAATAATCGCACCGGCATGCCCCATTCGTTTGCCCGCCGGAGCTGCTCGTCCTGCCAAATACACCACAACGGGCTTCCCTAATGTGCTCAAATATTCTGCTGCCTCTTCTTCTGCACTACCTCCAATTTCGCCAACCATCACGACGCAACGGGTATCGGGATCTTGCCGAAATTGTTCCAATACGGTAATAAACGTTTGTCCGACCACCGGATCTCCACCCATTCCGACCACAGTGGTTTGCCCAAGATTATGTTGAGACAAACTAAAAGCAATTTCATAACTTAATGTGCCAGACCGGGCAACGACCCCAACAGGACCAGGGGTATAAATATGATTTGGCATAATACCCATTTTGGTATGTTCACTCGGCGAAATAATGCCAAAAGTATTCGGGCCAATAATGGTCGCCCCCACAGTCTTAGCCCGGTTGACAATATCAATAGAATCTTGAACTGGAATGTGTTCCGGGATCATAACGATTAAGCGGATCCCGTTTTCCATAGCCTCAAAAGCCGCATCCTTGGCAAATGGGGCCGGAACAAAAACAATCGAAGCTGTTGCCCTCGTGTTTTCAACTGCTTCTCTCACCGTATCATATACCGGTACTCCTTCGACATCTTGTCCGCCTTTTGTCGGTGAGACACCACCGACAACGGGGGTTCCATACGCCAACATTTGCCGGGTGTGAAACCGTCCTTGATTACCTGTAATCCCCTGAACAATCACCCGGTCATTATGGGTTAATAAAATAGCCATTTAAACGGCCTCCTTTGCCAGGCGAACGGCTTGTTCCGCTGCTTCTGCCATGTCAGAATAGGCCTGGATTCCTGCTTCATTTAGCAAAGCCACACCTTCTTTTTCGTTGGTTCCCACCAACCTGACGACCAATGGTACAGGAATGCCTACTGTACTTTTGACTTGTAAAATTGCCTTCGCCACATCATCGCAGCGTGTAATTCCACCAAATATGTTGACCAGAATAGCTTTAGGCTTCATAGATACGAGAACACCTAGGGCTTTAGCTGTCGGTTCTACCGAAGCTCCGCCGCCGGCATCCAGAAAGTTAGCTGGTCGTCCGCCAAAATATTGAATGGCATCCAACGTCGCCATAGCCATCCCAGCACCATTAGCCATAACTGCAATATCCCCATCCAGCTCGACATATGCCAACCCGATTTCATGTACTTGTTTTTCGAGAGGCGACCCTTCATCGACACGTGTCAGGTCAGGATGACGATACAGCGCGCTATCGTCAATATTTAACCGCGCGTCGGCGGCAATTAAATGCCCATGGACCACAGCCAAGGGATTGATCTCGACCAATTCGGCATCTTCTTCTCGATAAATTTGGTATAATTTCACAACCAAATCCGCAAATTCTTTAAATAACACATCTTTCAATCCTAAAGCTTCAGCCATTTCCCGTCCAAAATATGGAAGCACTCCGACAGCCGGATCCACATATCGCTTAACGATTTGGTCGTCCGGCACCTCTTCAATTTCTACGCCCCCCGCAGCAGAGGCCATAACCAGGGGGCATTTAGCATTACGGTCTGTGGTCACGGAGATATATAATTCTTTTTCAATCGGCAATTTTTGTTCGGCATATAATTTTTCTACGCGATACCCTTTTAATACCATTCCCAGCATATTCTTGGCGATTTCAGCGCCTTGTTCCGGAGTTTCGGCAAAGCGAATTCCGCCTGCTTTGCCGCGTCCTCCGACCAAAACTTGAGCTTTGAGTGCTACTGGGCCCAAATCCCTAACCGCACTGGCCGCACCTTCGGGAGAATCGACCAACCGCCCCGGTGCAATGGGAATGCCGTGTTCAGCTAAAATCCCCTTGGCCATATATTCGTATTGCTTCATCGTCGTTCGTCTCCTTCCAGGATTTTGTCCTCTTGTCCTAGAACCTGACTCACCAACTCCCGACAGTGCTTTTCCACCCAATTGGGGTCAACATCTGTGGATTGCGCCACACCCGTATTAAGAGCTGCCTGTGCAACAGCTTTGGCAACGGCAGGAGCGACGCGTCGGTCCATTGCCTGCGGAATAATGTAATCATCGCGCAATTCATCATCCCTGACTAAATTGGCTAAGGCCACGGAAGCAGCGACGCGCATGGCTTCATTAATATCCCGTGCCCTGACATCAAGAGCCCCACGGAATATTCCTGGAAAGCCTAAAACATTATTAATCTGATTAGGAAAATCGCTACGACCGGTTCCCACAACCCGGGCTCCTGCCTCAAGCGCCAAGACCGGCCAGATTTCGGGAACGGGATTGGCCAGGGCAAACACAATGGCATCGGACTTCATCTTCCGAACCATGTCTAATGTTAGCGCCCCAGCAACGGATACGCCGATAAATACATCCGCGTCTTCTAAAGCTTCTGCAAGCCCTCCCATTCTCCGTTCGAGATTGGTGATTTGCGCTATCTCTTCCTTATATGGATTACTGTTTCCCGGTCTGCCGTCGTAAATTAAGCCTTGACGATCAACTAATGACACATCACGAGCGCCTAGAGCTAGAAGGTGCTTGGCCGTAGCAATCGCCGCCGCTCCTGCACCATTAAACACGATGCGTACGTCGCTCAAAGCTTTACCCACATATTTCAGGGCATTGATTACCGCGGCCCCTACTACGACCGCGGTCCCGTGCTGATCATCGTTGAAAACGGGGATGGATAAGACATCCTTCAGTTTTTGTTCAATTTCAAATGCTCGGGGAGCCGAAACATCCTCCAAATTCACGCCGCCAAAACTGGGTTGTAATAATCGAACGGTCTCAACAATTTTGTCCGGATCTTTGGTGTCTAAACAAATGGGAACGGCATCCACGCCGCCAAACATTTTGAACAAAATCGATTTACCTTCCATTACCGGAAGACCCGCCATGGGTCCGATGTCGCCGAGTCCCAGCACAGCCGTGCCATCGGTAACGATTGCTACCATATTGGCACGATTTGTATAGACATCTACCAATCCCGGATTTTGCTGAATGGCTCGACAGGGCTCTGCCACCCCGGGGGTATAGGCCAGTGACAAATCTTCTTGAGTTTTCACTGGAACCTTACTCATCACTTGAATCTTGCCCTGATGTTCTTGATGATACTGTAATGCCCGATCTCGGCTATGCATGGGGTCCTCCTCGTATCCGTTAGTAATTTAACATCGATAACGGTTTTCTTACGGCCGCCACCGATTTGGCAAACGCTGCCCGTTCTTCGTCAGTAAATTCCACCTCTAACACTTTCTCAATGCCATTGCCTCCGACAATGGCGGGAACTCCCACGAAAATATCATGTTCGCCATATTCTCCATCAAGATAACTGATGACTGGTATCACCCGGCGTTCATCTTTCAAAATCGCTTCAACCATTTCTGCCAAGGATGAAGCGGGTGCATAAAACGCGGATATCTTCATCAGATTAAGAACCTCGCCCCCTCCAGTGCGGGTGCGTTGGACAATTTGGTTGAGAGTCTCTTGCGGCAATAATTTTTCGACGGGGATTCCGCCGACTGAAGAATAGCGCACTAAAGGCACCATGTCATCGCCGTGACCTCCCATCACAAAGGCGGTCACATCTTTTGGCGAGACCTGTAGGGCGTCCGCTAAAAAGGCTCTAAACCGTGCTGAATCAAGCACACCGGCCTGCCCAATCACACGGTGATAAGGAAAGCCGCTAGCTTTTTGGGCCACATACGCCATAACATCGGCCGGATTGCTCAAGATAACCAAAATCGCATTCGGAGAAAGTTGCGAGGCTTGTGCCACCACTTGGTGTACAATCTCGGCATTAACTTTCAGTAAATCGTCCCGACTCATTCCTGGTTTGCGTGGCATTCCCGCGGTGACCACAATAATGTCGGAGTCCCGAGTCAACTCATAATCCGTGGTCCCCACAACCTTCAAACTAAAACGTTCAATAGGACCCGCTTCCCAAATATCTAGCGCCTTACCCTCAGGAATTCCTGGGGCGACATCCACTAACACAATGTCTCCAAGTTCTTTAAGGGCCATCACGTGAGCCGTCGTGGCTCCTGTGGCTCCTGCCCCAATAATGGTGATCTTATTCCGTTTAAACATCATCATTCACCCCTTAATCAAATGGATTACCGTAAGCGACTGATAATGGCGTCAGCAAATTCAGACGTCTTAACTTCTTTAGCGCCTGGGAGTTGGCGTGCCAAGTCATAAGTAACGGTTTTGGCCTGAATTGTATCTTCCAAAGCCTTGATAATATTATCCGCGGCTTCATTCCATCCCAAATGCTCCAGCATCATCACTGCGGATAGAATCAAGGAACTGGGATTGACTTTGTCGAGATTAGCGTATTTGGGCGCTGTACCATGCGTGGCTTCAAAGATGGCAATCTCATTGGACATGTTATTGCCCGGAGCCATGCCCACGCCTCCGACTTGTGCGGCTAATGCATCGGACAAATAGTCTCCATTCAAATTTGGCGTGGCAATCACGTCAAATTCCTTGGGCCGCAACAGCACTTGTTGGAAGGTGATATCGGCAATGCGGTCCTTTAATACAATGACCCCCTCAGGTTGATGTCCCTCATATTTCTCATATAAGACGCTTTCCGTTATCACCTGCTCGGGAAATTCGCGTTCGGCTAACTGATAACCATAATCCCGAAATGCACCTTCCGTAAACTTCATGATATTCCCTTTATGCATCATGGTGACAGATCGCCGGTGGTGGCTAATGGCATATTGAATGGCGCTGCGAATCAACCGTTCACTCCCCACCCGGGTGATGGGTTTGATGCCAATTCCTGCTGTCAAGTCGATATGTTTACCAGTTTCTTGATTGATAAATTCAATAATTTTCTTTGCTTCAGGAGAATTTGCAGGCCATTCAATACCGGCATAAACATCTTCGGTATTTTCCCGGAAAATAACCATATCAACAAATTCCGGATGGATCATCGGGGAGGGAACGCCAGGAATGTAGCGTACCGGTCGCACACATGCAAATAAGTCTAATTCTTGACGTAATGTGACATTGAGGCTTCGAATTCCGCCGCCGACGGGTGTCGTCAGGGGCCCTTTGATTCCCACTTTATATTCGCGAAACATGTCCAGCGTTCGTTGAGGTAGCCATTCCCCAACTGTGTCATGAGCTTTTTCGCCAGCTAATACCTCTACCCAATGAATCTGTCGCTGTCCTTGATAACTGGCCTTTACCGCTGCGTCCACCACGCGCTTGGTCGCCCGCCAAATATCAGGACCAATGCCGTCGCCTTCAATAAAAGGGATGATGGGATCGGAAGGCACTACAATCGTTCCGTTATGATAAACAATTTTATGACCATCCATTATCGCTAGCCTCTCCTTCCTCCTTCAAATGCATCTCCATGATGGCACAGTTTTTATCGCCCGCTCAAGGATCGTTGATAAATTTCACAAATTAAACTTTTTTGAAATCACACAAGACAAGCGCCTCTGACCTAAAGGCGGAGGCGCTTATGAGTATTTTTAGGTAAATGGGCCTTTGACTCCAAAGATACTGAGGGACTGCACGATTTTTGTAACGCGCACTGCCTGCATGAACTCATCCACAATTCGGAGATAATGCTTCCACATCTCGGACAGCGTCCCACAAATCCTCGTAAAGGTAAGCCACATGCCGGGCAAGATTTGACCGTCTCCATATTTTTCAACCCCCGCCATAGTCTATGCCAAGAACTTCAGACGGGTCCAAAACGGGCCATCAATCCCCCAACAAATAGAGCCAAGACAATGGAACCAATCCAAATTAACATCCCATCCCGCCATCCGCGTTCTTTCAAAATGACGAGCGTCGATGCCATACAAGGAACAAATAGCGTCAAGGTCACGGCACCGGTGACAATTTGGTGAGGCGTCAGTCCTAATTCATAAAATCCGGCAGCACCAAAGTCACGCCGGATAAACCCTAAGAGAAATGACTGGGTTGCTTCTTGGGGTAATCCTAACCAATACTGTAAAAATGGTCCCACAAGACGATCAAAAGCGGGCAAGAGACCCGTCATATCTCCGAGCTCAATGAGCCCAGATCCCACCACAAATAAAGGCCAAGCTTCTCGCAGAAATTCGAGCACTTTGGTTTGTGTCTTCCATAGAACATTATTCCAGTCAGGAAGACGGAGCCGTGGCAAATCCAATAAGAGTGGCGTGGGACGACCGGGTAAGCTCTTATCCAAAATGGTTCCAATGACAATAAACAGTCCAATAATGGTCCCAGCATAAGTCAAGGCATAGATAGCCCCGACACCACTTAACAATCCGATAATAATTCCCATTTGGGCCGAACACGGGATGGTCCACGCAAGTAAAATGGTTGAAATCGTGCGTTCTCGTTGGGTTTCCAAAGCTCTCGTAGTCAGTGTCGCCATCGTCACACAACCAAAGCCCAACACTAAAGGAATAACTGCACGCCCATTAAGTCCTAAACGCAAAAACCACCGGTCCAGCCACGTAGCTAAACGTGGTAAATAACCCGTGTCCTCTAAAATTGCTAAGAGCAAATAAAAGGCCGTTACGAGCGGTAACAACAATGCCACGATATAAATTAATCCGGCGGAAATCATGCCATATTGCCCCACGAGTAATCTGAAGGGCCATGACTGAGGAGGCACTACTAGCGCTATCACATGTTTCACGATAGGGATCAGCAAAAGCGATGTAAACTGCTCTAAAGTATCCACAACGGTCCCAGCGACAACGATGCCGACGAAATAATAAATCGCGCCCACTACCACACTGGCCGCAACAAATCCTCCCCAAGGACTCAGAAGCAACCGATCCAACCATAAATCGTTTTGACGACGCGACGATGCGGGCGTTAGGACACGAGAAGCAATGTCATCTGCACGCATCCGGCGGGCTATATAAAGCTCTTCACGCATGCCGGTTTCGGATTTCTGTCCCACTTGGCGTGCTAATTCCTCGTCTTCTTCATGCCATAATAACGATTGCAGCCCTGTTAGGTGCCATGACGGGGGCGTTTGCCAAGATTTTTCCAGGGCTTTAGGTTGCACTTTCGATTCGATGAGCGAGCGCAACACGCCAAAGTTGGAACCTTTGGTTGCAGAAATCCCTACTACTGGAACGCCCAGAATCTCTTCCAATAGTGCGGTGTTAATGGTGGCTCCCTCTTTTTCAAGCTCGTCCATCATGTTTATGGCTACAATAACGGGTAAACTGGCTTCAACCAGTTGCAGGGTCAAAAACAGATCGCGGGATAAACGGGTCCCGTCAACAACATTCAGGACGATATCGGCCTGTTCTAATGCGGACACTGTCATTTTTTCTTCATCGGATAACCGGCTTAATCCATATACGCCCGGTGTATCGATAATTCGGTCGCTCCCATAAGCCCCTTCAAGAATCTGGACCGTACTGCCTGGAAAATTTGAAACCTCAACATAACGTCCGGTAAGTTTCTGAAATACCAACGACTTCCCGACATTGGGATTTCCTACTAATACAATGGTCCGTCCGGGCATATTCCGATCCCTCCTGGGACAAGCTATGCACTTAAAGACAGAAAAAGACCACCGTCAGAATAAAGGGGTTCATAATTGGGCAGTCCGAGGAATATCATCCACATGCGCCATGACCGCAATGTGCCATTGGAATATCTCAAGCAGTTATGGGACCGGGTTCCCTCAACAGCTGGACGGGATCTCGAGACGATTGACCTGATTTGGCAACGCTCCAGTTATGTGATTCATGCCTGGTCCAACAAACAGCTGGTTGGCACGGCCCGGGTGATTAGTGATGGCGCATATTTTGCATTCATTTGTGATGTGGTGACAGCACCCCGCTTTGAATTTTTGCGAATCAAACTTATACAGCGAGCGTCCCGCCCCTTCTTGTATCGCCATTTGACACTATATTGCCAGAGTGATCATGTCGCACGATCTCCGCAAATATTTTTCCGAGTCTAAGCTCTCCCTGAGGGCTTGTACTATAATGGGACAGAGCACGCTGGAGAACAGGATGGGCATCAAACATGCGAGCCACGACATTGCGGGATAATTTGCGGCGATCACTATGGCATGGCGCGTTTTTTACCGCGTCAACCACAATCATTTCGACATTCTTTCCCTTGTATTTTATTGACAGTCTCCATGCGAGTGCCAAACAAGTCGGCTTGTTAAATGCTTTGCCCGCACTCGGCGCACTGTTGGCCAGCATCCTTTTAACCTTTCGTCTCCCCCAGCTGCCAAGGCTAGTACGCGGCACCACCCGGTCTTTTTTCGTAACACGTTTATCTTATGTTTTGCTAGCATTGGCACCATGGCTCAGCCCTCATCACGCCGCCGAATTTGCCCTCATCGTATTCACGTTGGCCAACATCCCCCAAACATGGGGATTAATGGGTTGGCAAACCCTCATCGGTCATCTGATTCCTGCCTCCTTACGGGAGGGATTTTTTAGTCAGCGCAATGTGGTCACAACGTTAGTCGCACTAGGAGCCAGCCTATTCACAGGTCTCATTACCCAGTTTTTCTCACATGGTTCAACTCGAGCTCTCCAAGTCTTCATCGTCTTGGCAACCGTTTTAGGCATTTTAGAAGTCATGACCTTAGGCCGTCATCAACTGAAAATCCCATCCACGTCCGCTTCCGTATCCCCCCGCCTGCCATGGCGCACTATCATCCACAATGGCATCTTCTTACGTTATGCCTTGTTGTCCGCGTTCTTTAACTTTGGGTGGCAGATGTCGTGGCCCTTATTTAACCTCTATCAAATCGGGCAAGCCCATGCTACGGCATTTTGGCTTGGAATCTTTAGTGTTATGGCATTGGTAAGCCAAGCCATCAGTTTTCCTCTATGGCGGAAATTTGCCCGCCACAAGGGAGCAATGATCGCCCTCGGATATGCCGCATTGGGATTGGCAACGGTTCCCTGGCTTACCATTTTGACCAAAAATCTTGTGGTGTTAAGCAGCATCAATTTTGAAGCTGGTCTCTTTTTGAGCGGGGTCAATCTTCTTTTATTTACCGAATTGCAAGCGCATATCCCGGCTCAACACCGGAGCGAATACATTGTCGTATATAACATCATCATTGGAGCTATCGCTTTTATGGCCCCTGAGTTCGGGATTTGGGCATTATCCCGAACCAATATTATCGCCACAATGCAGATATCAGCATTGTGGCGAGCAGTAGGTGGTGCAGCATTTCTTGTAACCGGAGCCGCTATTGAAAAAGCCTGGGTAAAGCATGCTAGGCAAATCTCCCGGTAATGCACGCCTACCCAATAGTTCATGTCACGCCATTTTATTTCACGATCGGTAATATGGCATCAGCTAGAATTTCTGAAAAATCCCGAACCTTAACGTCTTGTTCTTGGCCCAGAGATTGCACGCCATCTCTGATCATCGTCAAGCAAAAAGGGCAAGCGGTTGCAATAGTCGTTGCGCCCGTATTTAAGGCTTGTTGTGCCCGGTTTTGGTTAATTCGTTGACCTTCCCGTTCCTCGAGCCACATACGGCCTCCCCCCGCCCCACAACAGAAACTTCTGTCACGCGAACGTTCCATCTCTTTTAACTGGACACCGGGTACCGATTGCAAAATGTCGCGGGGTGCGTCATAAATATCGTTGTACCGCCCCAAATAGCAGGAATCATGATAGGTTAACGTTTCATCCAATTCCTTTACCGGCGTTAACTTTCCGTCGGCTATCAACTCAGCTAAATACTCAGCATGATGTTTAACCGTATAGTGCCCTCCAAAATCTGGATATTCGTTTTTAATGGTATTATAGCAGTGAGGGCACGTGGTCAAGATAATTTCCGGATCGGCAGCGTTTAATGTCTCTACATTTTCTGTCGCCAAACTCTGGTACAAATATTCATTGCCTAAACGCCGAGCTGAATCCCCTGTGCATTTTTCCAATGCCCCCAGAACTCCCACATCGACCCCAGCTTTTTTCAACAATGTCACTGTAGCCTCTGCCACTTTTTTGGCCCGGTCATCATAGGTTGCAGCACAGCCCATCCAATACAGAACCTTCGGTTTGTCTCCTCGGCTTACATCTTTGATTCCCATCGCTTCAGCAAATTGTTGACGCGCGTCGACACCCAATCCCCATGGATTGCCCTGGTTTTCCATATTGCGGAAGACATTTTGGGCTTCATTAGGCATTTCCCCCTGCGTCAGCACCAGATGACGGCGCATCCCCACAATTTTGACCACATGTTCATCATAGACGGGACAAACTTCAACACAGGCACTACACGTTGTGCATGCCCAGAGATCTTGTTCAGGAATCACTTCCCCTGCCAAGGGAACTTCTAGGAGTGCTTGTTGTTCCGGAGTGCGACTAGCCGCAGCCTCGTTTAAGATTGGCCCTACCAATTCTAACTGTTTGCGTAATGTCACAATAATATTTTTCGGCGATAGGGTTTTCCCTGTTTGATTCGCAGGACACACGGCGGTACATCGTCCACATTGAACGCATGCATAGGTGTCTAATAGATCTTTCCATGTCAAATCCGCAACTTGTCCAATGCCATAGCTTTCCACCGTATCATCGTCAAAATTTAACGCGGGTAAATGTCCCTTGTTGTCAAGATTCCGGAAATAAATATTAAAAGGGGCGACAAACAAGTGAAAATGTTTGGAGTAGGGCAGATAAACTAAAAATCCCAAAAGGCCCAAAGCATTCACCCATATGGACATTTGAAGGCCTCTTTGATCAAAACCATGACCAAAATGATGGAGCCAAGAACCGATAACACTCCCTAAGGGTGCCCAAAACATATGAGGATTTAAAGCCCATTGAAAACTTTCAATGCTTAATTGGGCGAGAATAATTAACGCAATCAATCCAAGGACCAAGCCCGCATCCCAATTTCTTACCAAGCGGGGCGTCTTGGCCACATACCGTTTGTAGGCGGCCATCATAACGGCAATCAATACAAACAGCGCGGTAATATCAAAAGCGGTATCAAGAATAGTTCCGATAAGGCCAGTGGGAATGGGAATCACAGGAAATAACCCATTAAGAAAAAAAATCACCGTTTGGATTGATACAATAAAAAATCCCCAAAACATCATCACATGCATCATGCCAGAAAACCGTTCCTGTAACACCCGATGTTGTCCGAAGACCTCTTTCCAAACACCTTGCCACCGGATGCCAGGCTGATCAAAACGGTTAAGGGGTTGTCCTATCTGGACTAGTTCCCATTTTTCTGTTACCAAAAGCCCGAACCATAAGATGGCTAAAAGAACCACGATGATAAATGCCAAATGATTCAATGACATCACAAAGCCTCCTCTACCGACGAGGTATCCACGGATTATTTTATCATGACATCAAATATTGTTGTATACAAATATTTTATGATTGCCTCTCGTCGGATGGAGTGACAAGAATATTCTTGGCAAGTTCATAACCTACTGCAATGGTTCGTCCCTGGTAGTTCAGCACAACAGGCCCATGGGGTAGTTTTTGAACAACACGAACCTGTGCCCCAGGTCCTAATCCCAACCGGATAGCTTGCATGCGGCTATATGCCAAAGAGATCTGTTCAATTTTCACCAGAGTAGTGATGTCTGCCTCTAAAAGCGTCACAAGGAACCCTCCGAATTATTTGACGGACCGCTCGAAGGTTCCTCACTCACTACAGGAGCTTTATAGGTAAAACGAGCAACTAGTGCGGAAATTTCATAGACTAAATAAATAGGTAAAGCCATGAGTGTCATGGACAGGGCATCGGGCGGTGCCAAGATAGCAGCAATAAAAAAAGACAAGAGAATCGCATAACGCCTGTAGCGCGAAAACATAATGGGTTGCACAAGCCCTAAATGCGACATAACTCCCGAGATTAATGGGAGTTCCGCCACTATCCCAAAAGGAACAGATAAATCAATAATAAAACTAAGCAAACTTCCCAGTCTCCACATCGGCTCAATACCCTGACCGGTAAAGGACAGCATCACATGCAACACAATAGGCACGAACACAAAATATCCGACGGCGGTACCAATGAGAAATAATGCCAGTCCCGGCCCCACAATAACCCCCACCACTCGACGTTCAACCTGGGTTAGACCTGGCAAAATAAACGCCGCAATTTCATACAAGATAATCGGCGATGTGAGAATGAGTGACATGGCCAAATCAAGCTTGATCAAAGCAAAAAAAGCTTCGGTCACCCCGGTGACAATAACGTGATGCACCGGAGTGTGACGAATGATCCAATGCAACAGAGGCCGGGTATAAAAAAAACCTACTAAAAAGACAACCGCAACCGCTCCCAAAATCACGAAGAGTCGGTTGCGTAATTCCGTCAAATGTTCTGTCAAGGTCATTTGCTTGTCGTCCATAGACACTCCCCTACTGCAATACCACCAGCACTAGTGAGGATCAACAAGTCCTCGACGAATAGCATAGGCTGCTGCTTGCACACGGTTTTCAAAGTGTAACTTCTGCAAAATATTCCGCAGATGGTTTTTCACGGTGTTCTCCGAGATAAATAAGCGTGCAGCAATGTCTCGGTTAGAGAAACCTTCTCCAACCAGTTTGAGCACTTCGAGTTCCCGTCCCGTTAACTGCGTTTGTTGTCGTTCCACGTCATGTGTAGAGAACGCTCGAATGATCTTCAAGGCCACATCGCCCGATATAGACGCTTCCCCCCGAATTTGAGCGGAAAGTTCTTCCAGGAATTGTTCTGGATCGAGGTGTTTTAAGAGATAGCCTTGGGCTCCCGCCTTGACCGCCTCAAACAATAAATCGTTTTCGTCGCTCGCAGTTAAAACCACAATCTTTACATAGGGCATCTGCTCTTTGATAATCCGAGTCGCTTCAAGCCCTCCGCCACCAGGCATATTGATATCCATTAAAATCAAATCCGGCATGAGTTCTTCGGCAAGGCGCACCGCCTCCTCGCCCGTCTCTGCTTCCCCTACCACTTCCATGTCAGGACGACTCGCTAATAATGATGCCATGCCGGAGCGAAACAGCGCATGATCATCCACTAACATAATTCTTGCCTTTTCCAACAACCTCTCCCCCTTTATCCCCATCAATCTGATAGGTAATCGTCACCACGGTTCCCTGACCGGGCTGTGAATGGATCGACACTCGTCCTCCAAAAGTCTGGGCCCTTTCTTGCATTATCCCCAAACCAAAATGATGATTGGGCGGAGTCGTTCCCATAACAAAGCCTTTACCATCATCAATCACTTTTAATTCTACGATATCATCATGAATTGCTGCGGTAATTTTTACATGTTTGGCTTCGGCGTGCTTTCGCACATTCGCAAGGGATTCTTGAATAATCCGTAAAATTTGCACGGAAGCCATATCATTCCACGGTACGCCATCATTAGGTAAAGCTTCGACTTCCACGGCAACTTTTGTTCCTTCTTGGAAATCATTAGCCAACGTTCGAACCGCCGTCCAAAATCCTTCTTCCAGCCGTTTTCCCGCACGCAAGTCATATAACGATTGTCGTACTTCGGAATAGGATTTATTCACGGCACAACGAATATCGTCCAATTCTTTTCGCAGCTCGTCCAACCGCATGCCATCTAAAAGCGTTTTTGCTTGATAAACTTTTAAATTAATAACAGCCAACGTTTGTGCAAGCCCATCGTGCATTTCGCGTGCTAGACGCTCTCGTTCTTGAAGCGCAAGCATAGCATCTTGATACTCACGACGTTCATTTTCCATTTTTTCAATCACGTCAAAAACATACGACGAAAATCCAGCGGCTCCGACCAACGTGACGGCAACCGCCACCAGACTGACACTTGCGGGAGGCAAAATGCGTCTCAAGTAATAAAACCGCACGGTTTCGGCAACGGCGACAAAGAGGGTGGGACCGATGGTCGTCAATAACTTAAGCCGACGATAACGTCGACGGTCATCGTAGTCCATCACTTCCCCCTCCTGCCGCTTATATCGGAACAAACTCCTCATATATTTTACCTGCACATGTGAACTGGGGCAAAGAAAAAATTGTTATATCACGAAATCCTCATGCATCATCGCCACTAGTTGCCCTTAATCGTCTGCCATATGACCATTAGTCCAAAAATAGCGGCATTCATGAATGACCCGTTGAGGTTGGTCTAAAACGGCCAGGTGCCCACAGCGCGGTAACGCTTTCACCTCACTACCTTTAATCAATTTTTGGACTTCATCAGCTTCTGCTGGCGGTGTCCGGGTATCTTCCACACCCACCATCACCAATGTCGGAACCGCAATTTGCCGGTACACCTCTTCATTGCGTACCGTATAAATTGCTTGCATCGCTTGCAGATATTTCTCTTTGTCAACTTCACCCATTTCTAGAACCAGATTTTCTTTGACTTCGGGCAACGCATACACAGTTAACGTATTATCAGCATAATTCTGAGCAAATTCCCGCATCGTCATGTGCTCCAACTGCTGACGCCTCGCGGCAATCTCTTGTTCTCCGTGAGAAAAGCCGCGAGTTGCCCCAATAAGCGTTAAAGAGCGCACAAGTTGACCAGGGTTAACAGCGGCGACGCGGCTCATCACCCATGTTCCCAACGAAACACCTAAAAGATGGGCCGGTTTATTAATATCCCGTAAAATGTCGATCGTGTCGCCGACCCAATCTTCTAGTGTCGGATAAAAGTGCCCATTATCTCCCACTCCACGGGGATCCCACAGCACAACTGTATATTCCCGAGATAACGCGGGACGGATGCGATGAAATAAGAATTGTCCTAACCCCAAACTGGGGTGACACAACACCGCCTCAGGTCCCTCACCATACATGTGGTAGGTAATTCCTCGAACTGTTTGCATTTCCCACCATCCTTCGGGCATTCTCTTCTTCTTTGCGTTACGTGTGTTAGTGCTAAAATACGCCATGCTAACGGATAATCTTCAAGTGGTCAATCGGCAAAGATGAGTTGACCGTCCCACCCCAATGCATGGTCACCTTGAATTATGGATAGCGATAAGAATTTATGTTTGCTTAAGACCGGATATCAAAAACATCCTAAGGCAACTCACGCATCACCGAATAAGCGAACAATGGAGATTTGGAAACGCTGTCATCTTGTGAGCGATGTTCTATACAATGGGTCAATTTCGCATGAAAAGCGAGAATTGCGCTTATTCATTGGCTATGAATACCAGCATGTAATCGATTCACCCAACAGAACACGCCCTGTCCCCATTCGGCATTACGAATATAGCTCACCATATTTAGACTTGTGAATAGTCGCTCGGGATGATGTAGAGCCACAAGCAACCATAGGAAATAGATCCGAATTCTTTGTACCCTCTCGCCTTGAAATCTCATAATGAGCCCTGGCCCCATCTTGATCTTTCCCTTTTTCCAGTGATTCACGATGGCCAATAGAACATCTCGAGTCACGCCGAAAGGGGAGGTCCCGCCTTGGATGACAAAAGTCGGCCATTATGCTTTGTTGAGCCGTTCACGATATGCTACTCATGAAACCCACTAGACGCCTCCCGTTCTCAATCTTAATGAGGCATTTTCCGAGCCCTTTTCGCTATCGCATTAAAAAATTGCCCTAAAATGACATTCCCGGCACCGGATAGGACTTTTTGCGTAAGAGAATTGGATTGGTCACCAAAAATTCCTTCTCCTTGATAGTGTAAATCTGTTTGTCCTTCATGACTACTAGTCAACGTCACATCTAAAGACATAAAGATATCCCCGTTGGGTCCTTGCCCTTCTAGAAGCAGATGATAACGGTGAGGAACAACCACCTGATCTAAACGCATTTCACCTCGGTATTGTCCTTTAAAACCCGGAATCCCTAATTCCATTTCCACAGCATAAATACCTGGGGATTGTTCCTGCATAGTTTTTAAACCAGGCATGCTGTCAATTAATACGGCCGGATCCATGAGCAAAGGAAAGACCCTATTAGGTGGCGCATCAATGATTTTATGGGCATCAAATTGCATGATCTGTGTACTCCCCTCCGTGACGATGTTTATGGTTGGAAAAATCCTGCTGTATATGTATTCGTTATCCTATGTGGATAGTTACCCGGAATTTTCCATTAGGACCTGATCCCATCGTCAACCAAGCACCGGGCATGTTAGCATGACTAAGAACAACAAACGTACCCACATTGAATGTCACGCTTAGATCATCTAGAAAAAGGCTGGGGCATTCAAAATGGCATCGATCCCCGTGAGTATGCCATAGGGATTTAAAGATTAACTCAAGACCTTAAGGGAGGGAAACCGCGATGAAAATTCTGGGAGTCGAACAAATGCTCGAGCAAAAATTTGAATCATTTCTTGAACCGCGTATTGATGAATGGTTTCGCAAATATTTGGAATCTCCCAAGGGAGAAGCCATGATTTCCAAAATTTTGGCCGACGTGATGATGTCTTGGATGAAGCCTGGAGCAGGAGAAGAACGCACCTATCTCGAAAGTGTGGTTCTTGATTTAGTCGGGCGCATGAAAAACAACCCAGGATTTCGGGAACGCCTTTTAGCGGTAATGTCCCAAAAAAGCGTTGAATAGCTTATGCGCGCCTGGGGTTTGAAGACCGAAGATATCGGCTCATTAAGGTATCCCGATCCATAAGCAGTAAAACGGGCTTCAGCCGCAGAAATCGTTTTAAGGTACTCCACCCATCCGCGTGGTAAATGGCCATAAGAATTATGAGATAAAACCACATAGACCATTTACGTGTGCCCGAAACGGGAATACGATCAAATCCTAGTTTCTCAATAGCGCTTGACGCATCTAATAAGGTGATTCCTCCGACTACAACGATGTCCTGGTATTTTTCACTCTCTGCCACAAAATTTGCCAGATCTGTTAAACTGCGTAACACAGCGTGAAAAGCGCGCAATCCCCCAGCCCGACTGGAACTCAGCTGAGATAAGGCGGGATTGCCAAAATGAATTTCACCCATCCATTGTCCCCGCGATATAATTCGCCCAGTAGATAATACCGCCGGCTTGAAGGGGTATTTGATCAAACCTAAACGTAATACCGGATCACCACCTAACGAAGAGGGGATCGTGTCAATGTCCCACTGCCGTGTAAACCTAATTTCCCACCAGGTCCACCAACGCCGGAGTTCGGATTTTTCCTGGTCCAGTTCAGAAATAGTAACCGGATTAAGGCCCAGGTTGCGTACCTTATCGATGATGGGTCCCAAGGCTTGCACCGTGGCCTCACGGTTTCCCCCGGCATCATGCATCACGACGATGGCACCGGGATGAGCTAATTGAACAACATCATGTTCAATCGTTTGTGCTGTTTTTCCGGCTTTCCAGTCATCTGGAGCAATAGTCCACAAAACCCGTCGCAAACCTAGACGTTGAGCAATTATCCATGTCATCAAATTGTGATGTCCCCAAGGAGGACGATAAGACACTGGCCGTACACCAGCAATCGCTTCTATGGTATCCAATCCATGCTGGATTTCACGGTATACGCTCCATGGCCAAAATAGATACATGGACCGGTGCTGATAGCCATGTAATCCGATTTCATGGCCATCGCGAACCATCTCGTGTAGTAACTCGGGATAATGTCGGGCACGTTCGGCTACCACAAAAAACGTCGCATGAGCATTGTGAGTGCGGAGGACTTCAAGAATTTTCGGAGTATCTGGACCCGGACCATCATCAAAAGTCAACGCGATTTGATGATGATCGCGTGTACCCAACATCGCTTTCCATTGTAAATGGTGCCAAATGAGATCAGGCAACAGATAAAAGATAGCCCATAGAAATACAATGCCGCCAAGAACTCCCCACATACGACTTCTCCTTCATTCACGATTTTAGCTTTGTATTTTCTCTTTCAGCGGGAAAGATGCATAAAAAGATCCCATAATTAATAAAATGACCGCTGAAGCCACAAAGGGTAACCAAATTTGTACAGAAAAAAGACGAGTGCCAACAATAGGTCCGACCGACATACCCAATCCTTCGACGGTCATAAAGACGCCCCATAACCACCCTTCAATTTCTTTAGGTATCAATCCAGCTAAAAAGGCGTTCCATGACGGAAGAATCATCGCATAGGACAGACCTAGTATGCCCCCGAAAATCGTGAGTTCGAAGAACTCTCGAAAAAACGCAATCCCCAATAACGCTATGCCAGCAATAAAAAAACCTCCCACTAAAGGAACCCGTAATCCAAAACGATCCGTAATTTTCCCCATGGGCACCAAAAGCAAAACGGTAAAAGCCCCACTTCCGAGCAGTAATTCGGCAAATTGTAAATGACTTAAGTGTAATACGCGTGTGGTAAAAGGCTGTAAGATCGGAAGCATAAGACCTAAAGTCATATTTTGCACAAAAGTTCCGGGGATCACCCAGCGAAAACGCCATAACGTGTGCCACAAATGTCGAGCTTTCGGTTGATGATGATGCAGTTGAATCAACCGCGGATCTGCTATCCAAATGGTTACCGCGAAGGCTACCACATCTGCGGCAATTAAGACTAAAAATGCTGTCCGGTCTCGCCCACCTAAGAGAAAATTAATGAGTACAGGGCCTAATCCGGAACCCGTTAGCCAGGCAGCAAAAACCAGTCCCATCATGGATGCCCGCCGTTCGGGCTCGGTAAGACGATTTGTGCCAGTAACCACCGCAGGCCAGTGAGTTGCTGTCCCCACTCCTAATAAGGCAACAAACACGATAATCATGGCCGGATGCCGGGTGTTCATCGCTCCGATCAAAGATAAACATTCAATTGCCAAGCCCATGGTCAAAACACGGGGCACACCAATGTGATCGACCAGCCATCCCGCTGGCCCACGAAACACGGTATCTAAGAAATAATGGCTCGATAAGGCCCATCCCACGATAGTCAAGGACGCCCCTAAAGGCCCTGTGACATAGGCAGGCAACAACGAAATGATTAATGCCCCTCGTGCAAATTCAGCGAGTCCCAATGCAATTAACAATAAAGACTGAGGAAGCGACAAATGATTACGCTGGAGCATTGGCTTCCTCAGTTCGCAAGGCTAAATAGATATGTTTTGCCACAATTTGAGCCGCATCGGGATGACCTAAACTTCTTGCTTGATGAGCCATGGCTTTAAGTTCCCATGGATGTTCTAACAAATGCGTAACAATCTCCCCCAAATCCTCTTCCGTGTGCGCCCTTCGGCCCGCACCATTTCGCACCAAAAATTCCGCATTGGCATCTTCTTGCCCCGGGATGGGCCGATAAATGACTGTAGGTAATCCCCGGCACAGTGATTCGGTAGTTGTTAATCCTCCTGCTTTGCTAATCAAAAGCGACGATATCGCCATTAATTCATGCACGTTATTGACATAGCCTAGTACGACCATCGGATTACGGGCCTGTTGTTCATATTGTTTAGCTAATGTCAAACGCAATTCTTCGTGCCCTGCAATCACAATCGTCGTATGCTTTGCTGGAACATGATCAAGAATCTTTAAAACTTGAACATATTCGGCAATGGGCATATACGCGCCTCCCATAAACAAGATAATGGGAAGATTATCATCGATATGAAGGCTTTGCCTGACCGCATGCTCGTCAACCGTTTCTTGAAAACGTTCATCAACAGGAATACCCGATACAATAATTTTACTGGGATCAATGTGACGGTCTAATAATTCTTGGCGCATATCCTCACTACCAACAAAATACATATCGACGGCCGGGTGTATCCATTGTGTATGCACACTATAATCGGTCATGACTACATAGTTAATGGCATCAAGTTTACCCTGCTGCTTGAGTGTCGAAACGACACCCGCAGCGGTAGGATAGGTAGAAACAATGAGTTTTGGCGGCATATCTTTCAATGCCGAATAAAATCGCTTGATGCCAATGTGATTAATCATGCGCTGAGTTCTTGACAATGGATCAATATTCTGTGTCGACGTATAAAACCATCGCCACAATGATGGCGCACGCCGAACGCTGGTTAAATAACCCCACCGGATGAGATTATCAAGGCCAGGATTCACAAAACGGTAATAATCCAAAATTCCTAGCCGTAATTGACTATCCATCATTAATAATTGCAAAGCAATAGCCTTTGCCGCACGTAAATGGCCATCCCCGTATCTGGCCGCTAATATCATAATTTCGGGATGGAGGCTCAAAGTTGCATCATGGTGGTTTGCTAACCAGTCAATCCAGTCGGCAGACTGTTTAACATCTGTGCCTGAAGCGGGCACCATGTCCATCCATTCACCTCCAGCCTGCGCTCGTGAGCGACATAATGTGTTCTATCTCAAATGTACGATACCATGGACGCCAAAAAGTGGCTAGTCTGCCACAAAACCGATAGCATTTCCATAGAATATGTGTATGCGACTTCTTAAGCCAGGTTGTCAGCCATTTTCTCTCGCCATGATGTTCAGCCACACGGATTTTTTTCGACTCCCCTATATCGTCATCATGTTCTTCGCCCTTGATACTGTTCTGTGCTGTCCCAAATTTCATATGTTACCACAAATATTTAACGGATTTTCTAACACGCCTATCCTCATGGGAATAAAGTATAATTTTTCATCGGTGAAACGCCTTTTATTACCACATTCTCGGGCTATACAATGGTGCTGAGTCTCTCCCCATAAAAGATTTCTATAAAATAAAATGAAAATAACATGAGATGTTCAGTTGCGAATGATTTTGGCAAGACAGTACTATAGCGGTACGTAATTTGGATGCCATCTGGAAGGCGGTCGAAATGAGAGCATGAATGCAGTCATACACGGAGATTGGACAGAGATCACGGTGCGCCATTCACGATTTATCAGCCGCGCATTTTACTGTCCTTCTTCGCAAACCTTTGAGCAAATTCTTCATCATGCCACAGAACATTGGCCCAAAGCGACTCATTACGTGTGGGCCTATATCATCAAGCCCGGGGTCGAGCGAATGACCGATGACGGTGAACCAACAGGCACCGCGGGTCCCCCAACACTCAATCTGCTTCAAAAGCGTCATTTGATTCAAACCGCCATTGTCACCGTCCGGTACTTCGGCGGCATCAAGTTAGGCACGGGCGGCTTGGTTCATGCCTACCAAGACGCAGCAGCCAACGCATTGTCCCATGCCCAATTGGGGCATGAAGAAGATGTGATGACTGTCATCCTTGATATTCCCTATTCAGAATGGGGTCGGACGGAAAATTTTCTTATGACAAAAAACATTTCATACAATGTCAATTTTCAAGATAATGTTCACGTAGAGTGTGATATCCCCACCACGACATCAACGTCTATCCTTAACACATTACGTAATGATGTGGCTCCCCATCTGCGTGTTCATCAAGCGCAACAACGAACAGCTATTGTTCCCAATATTATCTGAAAATCTTAACCTCACCGTCCTACAGGGCAGAGTTCAGGCCCTATGCCTTAATCCTCCCTGAACTCACAAGCCCCCCGGGCGAATCGGCTGATGCATCCTTTGTCGAGGATGGTCACCGCACTAAGTCCATCGTGATGCGCCTGATAGCTATAAGCACGCTAGTATGGGCTGATCACATTCCCGGCGAAAGGCGTGAAGGGCGCGGTGCCAGATTCGCAGACAATATGATGCCACGTTTGAGCGAACACGGTGGGGTGGCAGTTTCTGCTCTACGAGTGATTTTTGTCAGATCAGCTGTACACGCTCCCTGTTGCATCAACTCAACCACCGAGCAACCAGGAAGTGTCGGTTGAGCGCTACGGCGCGTTTGATCAATACTGGACTCCGGAATATGTCCAATATTTATTGACCATCATAGGGAGCCAATAGCTCTTCACACGCTTGTTTTTTATCCGGTGCATGCATTACCGCTGAAATCACAGCAATGCCGTGAACACCCACACGCCAAACCTGATCCACGTTATTTTGATTAATGCCGCCAATCGCCACAACAGGAGCTATCGTATTGGCGACTTGAGTCAATTTCTTTGTATGGTCTATTCCTAAAGGTTCTCCCGCATCCCTTTTGCTTAATGTCGCAAAGACCGGTCCCAGTCCGAAATAGTCAGGAGGACAATTCTTGGCTCCCATAATCTCTTGCAAGGAGCTGACAGACAATCCGACAAGCATTGATGGTGCGAGTTTGCGCACAATTGCCACAGGCATGTCATCTTGTCCGACATGGACACCATCGGCCTCTAAGGCTAAAGCGATATCAACACGATCATTGACAATAAATGTGAGGCGAAATTGCTGACAGAGTTCTTTCACAACCTGTCCATAATCCAATAATTCCCGGGTTGTGGCCGATTTCGCCCGCAACTGAATGACACTTGCTCCTCCCTCAGCCATTTGCTTCATGTTTTCCGGTAAGGATTCACGCGACATTTGCACAGGATCTATGAGCACATGTAATTGGAGATTCATAGACGATTCTCCGGAAAATGCCATAAGGGACCATGCCCATGGCCCAAAGATGGAGCCTCTAAAATAGCTTGAGTCACATAGTTCTTGGCTTGGATTACGGACTTGGGCACATCGTGTCCTTGAGAAAGACCGGCAGCAATCGCACTAGATAATGTACAACCGGTACCGTGAGTGTTCACCGTATTTACACGAGGCGCCTCGAGCCATAATTCTTCATGCTGAGACACGAGCAAATCATTGGCGGGATAGCCGTCCAAATGCCCTCCCTTGACGAGCACGTAGGGGACACCATATTGGAGCAACGCCGTGCCGGCGCTACGCATATCTTCAGGAGAACGAATAATCCGACCCGTTAAGGCTTCCGCCTCAGGAAGATTTGGTGTAATAACTGTAGCAAGCGGGAGCAATTGTTCACGCATTTGATTTTCTGCCCCAGGACTTAACAACGATGTCCCTCCCTTTGCCCGCATGACCGGATCTAATACCACCGGAATATCGGGATAATGGCGCAATCGATCGACTACCGCATCAATGATGTCTGCAGAAAAGAGCATGCCAATTTTAATGGCATCAACTCCTAAATCGCGAATTACCACATCAATTTGTTGTGCCACAACGTCGGGATCGATTGCGACGATTCGATATACTCCCATCGTATCTTGAACTGTCACAGCGGTAATCGCGGACATGCCATAGACTGAAAAGGCGGAAAAGGTTTTTAAATCGGCTTGAATGCCGGCTCCGCCTCCGGAATCCGATCCAGCAATGGTTAGAGCTCTGGCAACCATTAGGCTTGACCCCCTTGAGCTAAACGACCAAAGGCAGCCCAAAATGGATCAATCCGCGGATGCTCCAACGGTATGCGTTTGCCCTGCCTTTCGCGCCACATACCTTCTGATGCATCGCGCATTTCGCCTATCACCGATACGTCAATATGACGCGCTGCCAGTGCGGCCATTACCTTATCAACAGCATGGGGTTTCACGGTCAACAGTAATGTGCCTTCACTAATCGAAATCAAGGGGTCAATTCCCGTTAAGGTACAAATGGCTTGCGTCTCAGGACGGACAATAATCTTGTCATCTTGCAAAACAACTCCGAGATTCGAAGCTTCTGCAATTTCGTAGACTCCCCCTATCACCCCGCACTCAGTAGCGTCATGCATGGCCGTTACCCCGTCTGAACGAACCCCTTGTTCCGCTGCAATTCGAGCGTCCTCTACCACCGTCATGTGATCAAATAGCGCATCGGCTTGTTTCCAAATGTCCTCCCCAACATGTTGTCGAATATAATCGGGAAAGGTTGCCGCAAAAAGACCGGTAGCTTCTATGGCTGCTCCTTTGGTGCACAATACCATATCGCCTTTTTCGGCCATACCGGTGGTGATGTAACGATCTTCCGGACCGATACTCATCACCGTAGCGCCCCCCACCATGGGATATTCGCAGCCTTCATAACGCGCTGTGTGTCCGGAGATAACCGCAATCCCCAATTGTTGGCAGGTATGAGCAAAGGCTGTCCAAAGCTTCTCAAATTCGGCTGTAGTTATACTCAAAGGAAGATTTAAATCCACTGTCATTAAAGACGGCGGCAAGCCTGATGTAGCGGCATCAGATGCTAGAATATGGACGGCAAACCATGCAGCCCTCTCCCAGCCATAAGCGGGTACAATAAAAACAGGATCGGTGGTTGTCGCCATAACCGTCCCCGGGGCAACCCTCGTTATTGCGATGTCCACTCCTGACTGTGGTCCGACAAGCACTTCAGGTCTTTTCTCGCCCAAATTGGGATAAACATAATCTTGAAATACTTCCGGTGAAATTTTTCCAATAATCGGAAGTTCTGAGCTTGGCAAAAGCAGCCCCTCCTTTGACGCACGAAAAACAAGACATTCTTAATAACACCTCGAATGCCTTGTTGCTGTGTCATTAACAATATAGTGTTATCATATCACCAATTTCGTGGCACCTATTTCTCATTTTTCCATGTCATGGTCATTCACTCAAAACAGGATAGGTACCAAAACGCCTAAACCATTCCAAATCAGACAGGCCACTTTCCCAAGCCTGATCGAGGCTTTGGGCGTCTCCCACGACATCAATCCAAAAACGATATGCAAAGGGGGCGCCAGGTCGTGGCCGTGATTCGACTTTCGAGAGATTTAGCCCAAATTTCTTATACCACAGCAAATAATTGACTAAGGCCCCTGGTTTATCGGGTAAATCAAACACTGCACTTGTCTTCATCCGATTCAAGGGTGAGGTGAGATGAATCGGTCGCTGACTCAATAGCCAAAATCGCGTTCGGTTATCGGGATGATCCTGGATTCCACGTCGTACAATATTGAGACCATAAATTTCCGCAGCTCGGGGACTGGCAATGGCTCCAACATCTTCCCTCCGAGATTCTAACAATTCCTTGGCACTGCCAGCAGTGTCCAACGCCACTTCAACGATAAGCCCATGCTCACGACAGAACATTTGACTCTGCATCAAGGCTTGGGGATGAGAACGCACCTTTTTAATACGGGACAAATCGGAATGCCCATAGGCCATTAAGGCCAATTCAACAGGCTGAACCGCCTCAGCCCAAATGGACAGGGTTGAGGCGGTTAGTAAATCTAAAACATCATAGACAGGTCCCCGGTAGGCATTTTCGATGGGCAATAATCCCACCGCATTGGGGTTGTCTTGCAAGGCCTGGAAGGTCTCGGCAAACGTGGGAAACCCTTGGGGCATCGCATTCGGCCAATGTGACAGAATGGCCGCTTCACTAAACGCACCCGGAGACCCCTGATAATAAACGACGGTTCCGTCAATCATGCAGTAGCCACATCCGTGTCGTATACCGGAACACCTGAGGACCGGGAATATTCACGGAAGGCAGTTAAGACCTTAGCCGTTATGGGGCCCACGCGGCCCGTGCCAATGACACGTCCGTCACACATCACAGCCGGAATCACTTCAGCAGCCGTTCCCGTTAAGAAACATTCATCAGCCGTATATAAGTCATGCAACGTAATGTTTTCTTCCCTGCAAGTAATCCCCATCTCTCGCGCTAGCGCGATAACAACCTGACGTGTTATCCCATTGAGAATCCCCGCATATGTTGGAGGAGTGATCAAGGCACCTTGGCGAACAATAAAGATATTGTCTCCCGTGCCTTCCACAACATAGCCCTGGTGATTAAGCAGTACGACTTCGGGAAGTCCGCGCAAGTTAGCCTCAATCTTGGCCAAAATATTATTCAAGTAATTTAAAGATTTTATAGAAGGGTTTAAGACATCGGTAGCCGGACGCCTCGTTGATACCGCGGCCAACTCTAAACCGCGTTGATAAAGTTCCTCAGGATATAATGAAATCCGATCCGCGATAATAATAACACTAGGATGCGAACATTTCGTTGGGTCCAAACCTAAATCCCCTGGTCCGCGGGACACAACAAGACGAATATAGGCATCTGTAAGACCGTTCTCGCGAACGGTCGCACAGACAGCCTCCGCAAGTTCTTCGCGCGTATATGGAATATCTAATAGGATACTTTTGGCGGAATCAAATAAACGGTCTAAGTGTTCTTCCAGTTTAAAGACACGGCCTTCGTAGGCCCGAATACCTTCAAAGATGCCGTCCCCATAAAGAAACCCATGATCGAACACGGACACACGTGCTTCAGTAGCGGGTACCATGGCCCCATTGAAGAAGATCTTTAGTTCACTCATTATGCGCGCCTCCTGTATATGCATCTCTTGCGGTATCCCATCTTAACCTTCTAGCACCATCGATAATGGTTGCCCAGCAGGAACCATGGGAAATACGTGTTCATCTTTGGGGACCATTACTTCCAACAATACCGGGCCATTAATGGACTCCATAATGCGCAAAGCTTCGTCTAACGCTTCTTCAGAATTTACACTAAATCCATGAATACCAAAGGACTCAGCTAAGCGAACAAAATCGGGATTCACCAAGTCTACACCGATACGGCGTTTGCCATGAAACAGATCTTGCCATTGCCGTACCATGCCGTGTCCCTCATTGTTCAACACAATCATCCAGATAGGAATATTGTATTGAGCGACGGTGGCTAACTCTTGGAGATTCATTTGGAAACTCCCATCTCCAGCAATTAAAATGACGCGATTATTCCCCGCAGCAAATTGTGCTCCCATAGCGGCTGGAAACCCATATCCCATGGTTCCCGCTCCACCCGAGGTAAGAAATGTGCGAGGCTTTTCTCGACGGAGAAAGAGTGCTCCCCACATTTGATGTTGTCCCACCTCGGTGACCACAATGTCATCCGGTCGTAAATGACGGTTGATGACCTGCATCACCGCAGGAGATGCGATGGTCCCTTCAGGTGCCGGATTAATTCGTAATGGGTGAGACGCTTTCCACTGATTAATCGTATCCCACCATTCGGAATGCGTCGTATTCGGTACGATTTTCAGCATTTTCGGTAAAACGCGCCGCAAATCCCCATGAATAGCGACGTTGGGCCGAACCAACTTGCTTAATTCGGCGGCATCCACATCCACATGAATAATCCGTGCATTAGGCGCAAACTCATCCAGTTTTCCGGTGACCCGGTCATCGAACCGAGCACCTAATGCAATAACCAAATCGGCATGTTGCATGGCATTGTTAGCATACCAGGTCCCATGCATCCCTAACATCCCCAGTGCCTTGGGATGTGTACTGGGGAAAGCTCCAATGCCCATTAAGGTGTGTGCAACAGGACAATCATAGGTTTCTGCAAATTGCATGACATAATCTTGCGTGCCACTCGAGACAACCCCTCCACCCACATACAGTAAGGGCCGCGAGGCCGAACGCAAGTAGGATTTGGCTCGTGCCCATGTAATCGGCTTTTCTTCCCATTCGCTTTCAGGTGCGTCTTTTGCCGGCAAACCCTTCCATTCCGGACACTCCATGAATTGAATATTTTTTGGGAATTCAACAACAACTGGTCCCGGACGTCCGCTACGGGCCGTCTCCCATGCTTGCAGCAGGACATCCGCCACTTCTTGGGGATCCGTTATACGCCAACTATGCTTAACAACGGGCATCGTCATACTAAACAAGTCAGCTTCTTGAAAGGCATCAGTCCCTATTAACGTTGTCGGCACTTGCCCTAAAATCAGAACTACTGGTACAGAATCAGTCATAGCCGTGACCAGTCCGGTAATAACATTGGTGCCTCCAGGTCCCGAGGTTGCCAAAACGATAGCCGGTTTTCCCGTGACTCGTGCATAACCATCCGCCGCATGGATGGATGCCGCTTCATGGCGAGAAACCACAAATTCAATGGCATCATTTTGACGTGTCGCTAACGCATCAACGAGCGGCAAAATTGCGCCACCAGGAACTCCAAACACAACCGTGGTACCTAACCGCGACAATACTTCCCAGGTTAACTCTGCTCCAGTCATGATATCTTCCTCCTTTGCCAAATGTGTTCAAGACGTTGTATGACCGCCTGGGTAAATTCTTCAGTGCTGGCATTGCCCCCCAGGTCAGGCGTATGAGGCCCTTCCGCCAAACTTTCAGCCACAGCCGATTCAATCAACTGTTGAGCTTCTGACTCTGACCAACTCCACCCCACAAGATAGGCTAGGGATAACATGGCCCCTGTCGGATTGGCGATGCCTTTTCCGGCAATATCCGGCGCTGAGCCGTGCACCGGCTCGAACAAGCCCCGTGTTCCAGGCGTTCCGGCCACGGACGATGAACCGAGAAGTCCTAATGAACCCACTAAGCCTCCCGCCAAGTCGCTTAGGATATCGCCAAACAAGTTTTCCGTCACAATGACTTGATACCGGTCGGGGTTCAAGACTAAATCCATAGCGGAGGCATCAACATAACGGTGCACAACCGGCACATCGGGAAATTGCTTGGACAATTCATCAGTCACTTCACGCCATACCCGTGAGCTTTCTAAGACGTTAGCCTTATCAACAGATGTTAGGGTCAGGTGATGATCTCGTGCATACTCAAAAGCCAACTTGATAATGCGCCACATTTCCGAACGCCGATATTGCAAGGTATCAATCACTTCGAGATCTCCGGGCAAAAACCGGCGCCCTCTGGGCTCACCAAAATACAATCCTCCCGTTAGTTCCCGAAAAATAATGCCATCAACCTGGGCCTTGCGTAATGGGGAAAGATGCTCTAGCCCTTTAAAAACGTGATAGGGACGCAAATTGGCCCATAATCCCATGTATTGACGCATCGCGAGCAGACCAGCCTCAGGTCTTTTGGGTGCCTGGTCCCATTTGGGTCCACCGACAGCTCCTAGTAATACCGCGGAAGCTTTGTCGATAGCCCTTTGCGTTTTTTCCGGAAATGGATCCCCATAAGTATCGATAGCAGTTCCGCCAATATCGGCGCGCTCTATTTCAACAACCCATCCCCCAATTTCCGCCACCCTATCGAGAACTTGTAATGCAGCGCCTGTAACTTCTGGTCCGATACCGTCCCCTGCCAAAACTAAAAGTTGGTGATTCGCCATAGTATCCTCCTAAATAAGCTCTGTCTTTATGCCACGACATTTTGGACCCGCTCAAAGAGATAGGCTAAGGCCTCATGAAGCGCCACAGCTGTGGCCTTCATCACATCACTGTCTGCTGCTTGGCCCCGAGTTTCGCAATCATATCCATGAATTTCGACACGAACTGAGGCGAGCCCCGCTTCTCCGGGTGAAATCGGTGCCAGATGATATGAGGTTAATTGCACATGATCCAGCGACAGGGCCCGCGCAAAAGCTTGAAAGAGAGCATGTACAGGCCCATCGCCACTTCCGGAGTCCTCGCGAATTTCTTGGCCAACGCGGACGGAAACATAAGCCACAGGCCGATTATGGCTTCCTGTACTGACTTGCCAATGAACTAATTCCGTATTACGTGAGCGGCGAACTTGCCCAACTTCTTCTTGCCAGATCGCTTCTAAGTCCTGATCGTTGATATCACTCTTCAGTTCTCCTAACGTTTTCACGCGCTGCTGGATCTGGTCAATTTGGCTTGGGGTGGCATGAAGACCCAATTCTTCTAAGCGCTGACGCAAAGCATGACGGCCTGAATGTTTACCTAACACAAGCTTGGTCATGCCCCAACCGACGGCTTCAGGCGTTAAGATTTCATAGGTTGAACGATCTTTCAACATGCCATCTTGATGAATACCGGATTCATGGCGAAAGGCGTTCTTGCCCACAATGGCTTTATTGGGCTGCACTGGCATTCCCGTTAACTGACTGACTAATTGGCTTGCCCGGTAAATTTCTTGGGTCTTGATGTGATGCTGGACATGATATTGGTCCTGTCTTGCGGTTAAGGTCATGACAACTTCTTCTAAAGAAGCATTTCCCGCGCGTTCACCAATACCGTTGATCGCCACTTCCACCTGACGGCACCCTGCTTCAATGCCCGACAAGGAATTCGCGACGGCCAAGCCCAAATCATCGTGACAATGAACAGACAATGTAATGCGAGGATCAGCTATGGCCTTTCTGAGATGAGTGATGAGCTGAAAGTATTCACGAGGAGTGGTGTAGCCGACGGTATCAGGAAAATTCAGTGTGGTCGCTCCCGCATCCACGGCTAATCGTCCTGCTTGCACCAAAAACTCGACTTGGGACCTCGTAGCATCTTCGCATGAAAATTCCACATCGTCCACATACATGCGTGCGACCCGTACCATTTGGTCAATGCGCTCTAGGACCTGTTCAGGCGTCATCCGTAATTTCGCTTGCATGTGGATCGGAGACGTCGCAATAAATACATGAATCCTGGCTTTATCCGCTTTTTCCAGTGCCCGTGCAGCTTGCTCGATATCCTGACGGTTACAGCGGGCCAAGGCTGTAATGGTAGGGCCCTTAATATTTTCCGCGATCCGCGATACCGCTTCAAAATCTCCTGGTGAAGCTTGCGGAAAACCGGCCTCCAAATAATCCACACCTAAGCGCGCCAATTGTTCGGCAATCGCTAATTTTTCTTGAGTACTTAACGCCACCCCAGGGGATTGTTCTCCATCTCGCAAGGTTGTATCAAATATCCTGACAGTATCTGTCATGATTTGACCTCCTTTTGAATCCCATCCTCCTCTACTACAGATGGTTTCAACCACGACATCATCGAGCGCAAATCCCGTCCAACGCTTTCCACCGGATGTTCTTTGGCATCGCGTCGCATCCGGTTGAATTCCGGGCGCCCCTTGGCGTTTTCGGCCATCCAACGTTCCGCGAAGGTTCCATCCTGAATGTCTTTCAGAACTCGTGCCATTTCTTGCTTGGTCTCCTGGGTTACAATCCGCGGTCCCACACTCAACCCGCCATATTCGGCTGTATCGGAAACCGAATACCACATGGCCCCCATTCCGCCTTCATAAATCAGGTCCACAATCAATTTCAATTCATGAAGGGTTTCAAAGTAAGCAATTTCGGGCTGATATCCCGCTTCTACTAATGTTTCAAATCCTGCTTGAATGAGTTGGGACACTCCCCCGCACAAAACCGTTTGTTCACCAAATAAATCTGTTTCGGTTTCCTCAGCAAAAGTGGTCTGAATCACTCCGGCTCGTGTAGCTCCAATGCCCTTTGCATAAGCCAAAGCAATATCAAGAGCGTGACCAGTCGCGTCTTGTTCCACGGCCACCAGTGCCGGAGTTCCTTGTCCTTCAACATATAGCCTTCGAACCAAATGTCCTGGCGCTTTGGGCGCAACCATAAAGACGTCGACATCATTCGGTGGAATAATCTGTTTAAAACGGATAGCAAATCCATGCGCGAAGGCTAAGGCTTTACCCGGTTTGAGTCCTGGTTTGATACATTCCTCGTATAACGGTCCTTGTAAATGATCTGGTGTTAAAATCTGAATGACATCGGCTGCTTGGGCTGCATCTTTGACATCCATGGTTTGAAATCCTTGCTCATTCGCCCGGTCGCGGGAGCGCCCCGGCCGAATTCCAATAATCACGTTAACACCAGACTCGCGTAAGTTTAATGCATGTGCATGACCTTGACTCCCATATCCGATGACTGCAACGGTTTTACCGGTTAACCACCTCAGATCGGCGTTGTCGTCGTAATATAATTTTGCGTTCATGATTCCATCCTCCTCGAGTGTGGTAGACTGATTTTTTTGGCATTTTGTCACTAATCTTAAGTGTCAAACAACTTGGAAATAGTGCGAAAACACGGGCGTGATTGTCTTCAATCCACTGTTCTATGGCATGCCTTGGTCCTGCGACCGTGTAATACCCCGCGTGGGAATCAATGGGTGTAGCGGAAACTAAAGGAACATGCGTCGGCTTTTGTGTTGGGACGGCGGCCACAAGCACTGTATGGTAACTATTTTTCACAATAAAGGTGCGAGTCACATCTTGATGCCGGGTCATTTGCCGACGAATCCATTGAGCTCGTTCGTGCGTGCCCGCAATACCAATCATAACGGTCAATCGCGATGTGTCCCGGTCTTTTTTAATCGTCATTTGTTCAATATCCACGTTCCGTTGTCCAAGCATTAACAGCAACCGTTGAATTGCGCCTGGCTTATCTTGCAATTCCACACCGATAAATGGATTCATAAGTGCAAACCCCCTTACATCTCAAATAAAAAATCCCTTTCGCCGTGACGGCTGAAAGGGACGCGGTTGCGTGGTACCACCCTTACTTCTCCTCTTTGTTCAAAGAGGACTCGTGCGACTGATAACGGAATTCATCCGGCTTCGTCTACCTCCGGTCAATGCCGGTCTCGGGAAGCATGCTCAGGGGTGAGACAATAATCCGGCCAAAGCCCGAGCTTCCACCGTCCTCGGTTCGCTGTCAGTGGTTAACGGATTATAATTCCCCGTCATTGCAGAAACTTTTCTCTGGGTAACACAAAAAGACCCAGAGCAAGTTCAACTACTGCCGAACCTGCCACGGGTCTTTTATCCCCATGGTGTAGCTCCTACAAGGAGCCTGTACCGCTTGGTCCTTCCCACTATGGGCGGATCCCTAGGTACACTCCGACGAAAAATGTTATACAAGCACTATACCATTCGTGATAAAAATAACAAGTGCTAAATGCCGAATTTTACATAATTTTTTTCGACTAAATTCGTCAACCTTGCACTGTTATTTCATTATGATTGTTATGCTGCAAATCCAAAACATAGTACGTTATTCGCATTAGAAATCAAATTCCCTTCCGAAACATTTCGATGGCTTGTTCTACGTCTTGCACATGTCCTTGGTCAAGACCATGTAAAATGGTATGTAAGACCTTCATTTGTCGATAAAATTGTCTATGGCCGTCCGAATCGATTTGCTGAGCATAAAGAGCCAATTCATCTGTTTCCCATTGGATAGGAATTCCGGCTAAATCATATGCGGGATCCCCTACCGTCATGTCACCAAAATCGATGATGCCTTTGATGAATCCATTCTCCGCAATTATGTGTTCTGGGGTGAGATCTCCATGAATCAAGGATACTGACCATGAAGATTGGGAGATGTCATCAAGAAACTGGTCAAAATAATGGCTAGTGCGGCGCTGTTCTTTAACACTGAGTAAAGGATAAATTTTCTCTTGCGTTTCCTGGTATAAATGCTCAAAACGTTTCACCCACCGGTGGCGGTGATGACTGATAACCGTTTTTTGAGGCAGGTATGTATCTTGATGCAATGTGCGCAAAAATTGTGCCAATTGTCGAATCATATGATCCGTCGGTGTAGCTCTCCGCAAATCCTTCCCTGAAATTAATGGATAAACTCCTAATGCTCCGGATGTTTTGATGTAGTGAGGAAAATCTAGAGGGAGGGATAATGTATGAAGTTTCGCCATTTCATATTGTAAGTGCGTTTGTGACCAGGGATTCTTGGGAACTCTTATGACCATCTCTTTTGACGTCAGGTAAATTCTATAATCCCATCCTTCGGCAAATAACGTAAGCTGACTAGCTAGTTGTGGATACATTTGGGCTAGATATTGTTCCACCAATAATTTTGTTTGCAATCCCCACATTTTGGACGCCACGCCAAAAACCTCCTCGAAATGTTCCTTTCAAGAATCATACGCATTCATTGATTTCTTGGCCATACAGTCCTATTATGACAATATGAACACGCATTCAGTTGGTACGGAATTGAATATCGAACGAGTACTGACAGAACGATATAAACAATGTCAAGCAGATTATCCTTCGTGCTTTTATCAACACGATGTGCAATCTCCTGTGTCCGATCTCACCACTCCTTTAGATGCGGTTAAGGATGGTTGGTATATTCGCACGAATGGTGGAGACGAATTTCTGGGTCTCGGTATTGCCAAACAATGGAAGTTGCCAAATGTGTCCGCTTTACGGTCTTTTGACCGCGAGAGGTTGAACCTCATCGAAATGGGTTTACGGCCCAACACACTTATAGCCGGTGGATGGTCTTTTAGTTCATCACCGAGTCCGGATCATTTGTGGGATGCGTTTAGCTTTTCCCATTGGACAGTGCCGGCTCTCTTTATTCGAAAAACCGCAAATGGGTATTCAGCGCAGCTCACCCTGTTTATTGATCGCCATCAATCATTGAATGAAATTCTTGATTATTATGCGGGAATTTTTGACAGTGTTATGCACCCGGTTTCTACATGTTCTCCCAAAGTACTCGGGTCTCAGTCTTATCCCTCAGCCCAAGAATGGACCAAACGCGTTGATGATGCCATTTCTGCCCTGAGATCAGGCCATCTATCCAAATTAGTCTTAGCTAGGCGTGTGGATGCCACTTTTGCCACGTCTCCCAATTTGGGGAATATCTTAAAACGCTTGCAACATCATAACCCTTCCACGACAATTTTTGCCATAAAATCGCAAGGACATACGTTTTTAGGTGCGACTCCTGAACGCTTAATTGCTGTACACAACCATCATCTGCGCACTATGGCGCTGGCCGGGACTATGCCGCGCGGCAAAACAGCAGAAGATGATCGCGCTCAGATCACTGACTTACTGTCCAGTGAGAAAGACCAGAGAGAACACGCAACCGTTGTCAAACGCATTACCGATACCCTGAGCCCGTACGCTAATTTAACGATGCCAAAGCGGCCTCAAGTTCTCACCCTGTCTAATGTCCACCATTTGTGGACACCTATCGAGGGACAATTGCGGGAAAATGCCAGTCTATTGTCCTTGGCAACGCTTCTTCATCCTACGCCAGCAGTAGGCGGCGAGCCGCGGGAAGCAGCGATTGAATGGCTGCAAAAATATGAAGGATTGAACCGGGGATGGTATGCCGGCGGTGTCGGATTTATGGACTTACAGGGAAATGGAAGCATTTGGGTTGCTCTCCGTTCCGCTTTAATTCGAGACCGCACCGCGCATTGTTACGCGGGATGCGGCATAATGCAAGACTCGATTGCCGAACGGGAACTGGCGGAATCGGAATGGAAATTGCAAGCCATGTTAAACGCCTTAGGAGTGAATGACTAATGTCTCAAATTCATGATGTTACTCAATATTTATCGTCTTTTGTCAATGCTCTTTATGCGAGTGGAGTCACTGAAGCCGTTATCTGCCCAGGTTCTCGATCAACGCCCTTGGCTTTGGCTCTACAGCGACAGGGAAAAATCACTCCTTACGTTTTAATGGACGAACGATCGGCTGCTTTTTTTGCCTTAGGCATGGCCAAAGTCAGTGGCAAACCCGTGGTTCTCCTGTCCACTTCGGGAACAGCAGCCGCCAATTTTATGCCAGCAGTTGTTGAGGCCTATTGGGCACATGTTCCCCTCATCATATTAACGGCCGATCGTCCTCCTGAACTGCGTGATTCAGGTGCCAGTCAAACCATCGACCAAGTACGCCTATATGGCAGTCACGTGAAATGGTTTCAAGACATGCCCATTACTAATGGGGATGAAGCCCTGAACCGTTTTGCGGCCATTACCGCAGAACGAGCTGTCTATTATGCCTCAATCCAGCCCCATGGCCCCGTTCATCTTAATTTCCCGTTTCGAGAACCGTTACTGATTGAAGACACTATGAGGTCATCAACCATGATGCCGACGCCACGAGTAATTCCCAGCATTGCGTCACCTCATCCGGTCCTTATTCGGAATGTGGTCCATTCTCTGCGTTCTTACCGCCAAGGACTCATTTTAGTGGGAGCTGGATTGATGCGCCCAGCCTTGACACAGATCTTACGATTGTCGGAAAAGCTCCAGTGGCCAATTTTTGCTGACCCGTTATCCAATATACGCGGTCTAGACCCTCACATTATCGGGACTTATGATGCCTTTTTGCGAAATCGCACGGATTTACCCATTATCGACTGTATCATTCGGTTTGGAGCGCCAATGACCTCAAAGGCATTAAATTTATATACCGAAAATAGCTATGCAATTATTGTGGACGGGGAAAATAGTTACCGGGAACCCCAGTTACAGCCCGGCCAGGTAATTGAGGGCGACCTCAACGAGGTTCTTGTAGCCATTAATCAACAACTGGAATTGGAATCTTTCTCATCCGATTCCCGCTGGTACACATTTTGGATGCAAAAGCATCACGAGATGTTAGCTCGTATTGAAAACACGATGCCAACCCTTCGCGAACCTGCGGAACCATTTCTATACTACCATCTGAATCAGTGGCTAACCCCTGTAGCTCCCGTGGACGTTTTTGTCAGTAACAGCATGCCTGTACGCGATCTTGATACATTTACCCAAAATCCCGATAAGTCTATTCAATTTTGGGCAAACCGGGGAGCAAATGGCATTGATGGCATTATTTCCACAACCATGGGGATTGCGGCCATGAAATCACAAGCCGTCTTGATAACTGGAGATTTAGCATTTTATCACGATATGAATGGCTTGTTTGCAGCCAAAAAATATAATTTGGATGTGCTAATCATTGTGATAAATAATGATGGAGGTGGGATTTTTTCTTTTCTTCCCCAAAGCCGTCTTGATCACGAAGAATTTGAAACCTTATTTGGAACTCCCCATGGTCTAACATTCGAGCATGCGGCACTGTTATATGGCGCTCACTACCGCCTGGCGAAGACTCATGATCAACTTCAAAGGGCCTTCTCGGATTTAGTATCCCTTAAGGGTTTGCGCATTTTAGAATGGCAAACTCGTGGACGACCAGAGAATGTGGTCATGCATTATGAATTCTGGCAAGGTTAAGACCCATATACCGGATAAATGCAGGCGCGAAACAAAAGTCCCCAAAGAAGGTTAGAAAAATGGTAAACTCAACGTCGCAAACTATAGTGATAAATCATAATCGTGTCTACCATATTTCTATGGCAGGAAATCCGGCCTTGCCTGCGCTCTTATTATTACATGGTTTTACCGGAAGTCATGCATCTTGGAGTGATTTGCTCCCAGCACTGACACAGGTGTTCAGAGTTGTCATGCCCGATTTGCCTGGCCATGGTCAAAGTTTCTATTCCTCTGATCCCCATGAGATGTCTCTTCATGTCACAGCTCGTGATCTCCAAAAGATTTTAGAACAATTAGGAATTACCAAGGCGGGGGTATTGGGCTATTCAATGGGAGGACGACTCGCATTACATATGCCATTATACGCTCCAAACATGGTCGATTTTCTTATCGTAGAGAGCGCTACAGCTGGCATTGATAATCTTTCTGAGCGGATCCTTCGCCAACAACACGATGAGCAACTGGCCTCATACATTGAAACTCGAGGTCTTGAATGGTTTATCCCCTATTGGAGCCATATTCCTTTATTTGCCAGTCAAAGGACCTTACCTAATGCTATCCTACAACGCCAAGAAGAAATTCGGTTTGGTCATCATCCCTATGGACTAGCTCAAAGCCTAAGAGCCGCAGGAACTGGCCATCAAGCGTCATTATGGCCGATTTTACCCTATTACCGAGCGCCCACACTCATTGTGACAGGCCAATATGATGACAAATACCAGCGTATTGGTCAAAAACTTCATCACATGATGCCGAACAGTCAATGGGTGAATATCGCCCATGCTGGGCACACCGTTCACTTAGAACAACCCGCATCGTTTCTGTCGGCGATTGAACAGTTTTACCTAACAATTTTATCGAGGTGATAAGTATGTCAATTCAGTGGACCTTAAAAAAAGAGTATTCCGATGTCTTATTAGAAGAGTACGAAGGCATAGCCAAAATTACCATTAATCGACCAGAAGTTCGTAATGCGTTTCGTCCTCAGACTCTTTTTCAACTTTCCGATGCCTTTAATATTGTTCGCGATGACCCCAACATCGGGGTGGCCATTCTTACCGGTCAAGGCGACAAAGCATTTTGTTCAGGAGGAGACCAGCGCATTCGCGGTGAAGGTGGCTATGTGGATGATGAAGGCGTTGCCCGGCTAAATGTTCTTGATTTACAAAAACAAATTCGGGCATTGCCTAAACCCGTTATCGCGATGGTTAAAGGTTATGCTATCGGGGGTGGACATGTTCTTCATATTGTCTGCGATTTAACGATTGCAGCCGATAATGCAGTTTTTGGACAAACAGGTCCCAAAGTGGGAAGTTTTGACGCCGGGTACGGAGCCACTTTGCTCGCTCGCATTGTTGGACACAAAAAAGCCCGCGAAATCTGGTACTTATGCCGACAATATTCCGCACAAGAAGCGTTAGAGATGGGACTTGTTAATACCGTTGTACCCTTGGAACGCGTGGAAGAAGAAACGGTACAATGGGCCAAGGAAATCTTAGAAAAGAGCCCGATTGCTATCCGATTCCTTAAGTCAGCCTTTAATGCCGACACAGACGGATTGGCCGGTTTACAAGAATTAGCGGGTAATGCTACGATGCTTTACTATATGACCGAGGAGGCTAAAGAAGGGAAAAACGCATTTTTAGAAAAACGGAAACCCGATTTTTCTAAATTTCCGCGTCTACCCTAATTCATGGCGATGAACCTCATTCCTAATTGGCTATCAATGCGCGCCCAGCTCACTCCTGACCGTTTGGCTCTAACCAATGGTCAGGAGCTCTGGACATTCTTACAACTGGATTTGCTCGTTCGGCGATTGACCACCAGGCTCTCGCGTTTAGGCATCAATGACGGGTCGCGTGTTGCCATCTTGGCAGAGTCCTCTATGCCCATTGTAGCCGTGATTCACGCATTAACAAGGCTTCACGCCATATTAGTGCCACTCAATCCCCGTCTGATGCTGACTGATCTAGAAACCATGTTGAATGATGCCGAACCCGCCGTAGTAATTGCTCCATCTTCGAAAGTTCCATCATTTTCTCACACCATCACCATTGAGGAATTATGGGATCATCTTAACGAAGAGCCTCTGGCCGACCCCTCTTTCATCGATCTCGACCAAATCCAATGTTTAATGTACACATCGGGAACCACGGGGCAGCCCAAAGGCGCTTTGTTATCATATGGCAACATTTTCTATAGTGCCAGTTTTAGTGCCATCCATAATGGCACTTTAGCTTCGGACCTATGGCTACATGTGATGCCGTTATACCATATTGGCGGCCTGTCCATCATTTTTCGTAGTGTGATCACCGGAAATGGTATCGTTCTCCTTCCTCGTTTTGAGACCGACGAGGTCTTGGAGATGATGAGCCGTTATCCCATATCTTTGATGTCTTTGGTTCCCACTATGCTTTACCGACTCTTGTCGGCCAACAAGCCGTTTCCCACCAGTTTGCGATTAATTTTGCTCGGTGGGGCGCCACCGGCTCCCACACTCATTGATGAGGCTCTGACCCGCCAGCTGCCGGTCGTGCAAACTTATGGATTAACAGAAACGAGTTCTCAAATCGCCACCCAATTACTTCACGAATCCCGCATTCACAAAAATGCGGGCCATGCCATTTATCCAACCGACGTGGCCATATTATTCAATCATTCCGTCACCCATAAACCACATCAAACCGGGGAAATTGTCGTTAAAGGTCCCACGGTGTTTCAGGGCTATTGGCATGATCCCGATCAAACGAAAGCGGTATTTTGGCACGATTGGCTGAAAACCGGCGATATTGGGTTTCTCGATGAAAATGGATATATTCACGTCATAGACCGACAAAAAGATCTCATTATTCGCGGCGGAGAAAATATTTCGCCAACCGAAATTGAGAGGGCTTTTCTAGCGCACCCGAAAGTCTCCGATGCGGGCGTATTAGCCATGGAGGACGCAGAATGGGGACAGGTCCCCCTGATCATGTTAGTGACAACGGCCCCTATCACGTTAGCAGAATGTATAACGTGGGCGCACAGGCATTTGTCGGCTATCAAGCGGCCTGTTAAATATTATCATGCTGAAACGCTGCCACGAACCGCCAGCGGAAAATTACGACGCATAGAACTCCGTCAAATGTGGCAAAATGGGGCGTTTCATGAAATATTATGATATTTAATATCGATTAATATCGAATTAAGCGAGGGTATTAGCCATGACATGGCAGCAGTTTCTCAAAGTCAGTCGCCCACCAACGCTGATGGCAACGGTTGTTCCGTTGTTGGTTGGGGGAGCTTTGGCTATCAAATCTCATCATTTTGCTTTGTGGGCATGGGTTGATATTTTTGTCATCGCCCTGATTATGCAAATTGGCGCCAATATGTTGAACGAGTATTTCGATTATAAACGAGGTCTGGATGATCACGAGTCACTGGGTATCGGCGGAATTATCGTCACCGGAGAAGTACGGCCTGAAACCGTATGGTACTCGGCATTAATCATCTACGCCATCGCCTTAGTTCTCGGTCTAATTCTTGTTGCCTTTAGAGGTCCGATATTGTTGGCGATGGGCTTAATGGGCATCATTGCGGGGTTTTTATACACAGGCACATCCCACCCTATCTCCTCAACCCCCTTTGGTGAGGTGTTGGTCACCATTATTATGGGACCTATTGAAGTGCTCTCGACCCAGTTCGCGGCCGGAGACATCATGACTCGTCAAGGAGTTTTATTATCGATTCCCGTTGGCATTTCCGTAGCCACTATTCTTCTCGCCAACAATTTGCGCGATTATGTCAAAGATCGGAATCATGGGCGGAGAACCTTGGCCATTGTTCTTGGTCAACAAGGAGGGTTTTTCGCGCTCAACATCATGATTGCCATCATCTTGGGATGGATTACGGTGATGGTTTTCTTTGGTTCATTGCCCCTCAGTGCTCTTTTAGTATGGCTGGCTCTGCCCTTAGTGGTCAAAAGTCTCAGCGCATTGCACAAACCGGAAGTCTTACCGAAAGCTGTCCCGTTAATAGGGCGGATTCATGTGCTGATTGGCATTTTGTTAACCGTTGGGATATTGTGGTGAATAAGTAAAAACAAAGGAGCAAAAATATGGCAAATAACAATTCCTCTTCACTGGCCAGTTTAAAATTTAATGTGATGATTATGCGCATTGCCTTTCTCATTGCCTTTTTACTGGGTCTAGGCAGCTTATTCAACGTCTTTCATTTTACGGCAACGACGCTTGACGTCCATATCGCTGCTGGGATTATTGTGGCAATTGTGATGTGGTTTTTAGCTATTTCCTTGAGCCGGACCAAACAACGAGGAAGCGGCGCCATGTGGGCCGCCGCTATTCTCATTGTCCTCGGAGGGTTTATTGGTCTCTTTTTCTCCGTAAAGAGTAATGCACTCGGAATTACCCATATGGTGATTATGATCATCGCCATGGGTCTTGCCGAAATGGGTTCGTCTCTGGCCAAAAAGACCTCATAAGACATTAGCCATATTGATGGATAAGATGGGTGAGCTCGGGAGGCATTTCTCCGGGCTCACATTGCTTTAAGGTGTTTGCATTGGCGAGTGTATCAATCTGTAGCACACCACCCGGTAAGTGGGATATGGGAACAGAACCAGGAGGAATGTTGGGGCCTCCAAATTCATCCGGATTAATATGATCTTTTGCCAGTTGTTGCAACATTCCAGCGCTGTACGATACTGGATTGCCAGGAAAGGGTGTTAATGGCGTAAACACATTGTTGCGAGTTCCTAAGGCTTGATCGACCAGATGAGGGTCAACGGCCAAGGCCGCCCGCATGGGTGCAATTGCGTCTACAGGCGTAAACCAATCCATTCCCTTATGAATCGAAAAGTCTTTCATCGGCAATGGTTTCATATTGATAACGACTGTCGTCTGTGGAGTCCCTGCCTCGACACGCAGTTTATACGCGTGAATATCGCTTTCGTATTCCCCTTGCCATCCTGTTACATGGGCTTCTGTAATATTTTGACCCAGTGAGGTGGTTTGAGGAATAAATAACCCGCCCACCGTAAGCAATGCAGCGACCCCGATGATAAAACCCATGCTTTGTGTATTCACAAAAATTCGCGGGATTCCTTCGGCTTGAAGACCAACGCAAGATGACACCAACAACACGTCATCTTGGCGTCCCGCTCCTCCTTTCCACCTCTAGCAAAATTGCACGTTACAAGACGGCGCACTTCAATCGGTCTTCACATGATAATGTGGCCCACCACAACCGCTCAAAAAACGCCAGCCACCTCATAGAAATTAGTCCATTATCATAGTAATGGACTAATCATCTTCAAACTTCCGTTACTAAAATTACTTAAACTTCATAATATGACTCTCTCAAAATCCACGCCGGGTTTGGGATGAGACCCAATAACCACGTCCAGTACCTCTTCATCGATAGAGCCGACCTTTTTAGCGACTATGTCATAAAAATTATAACATGACACATGAACCATGCAATGCCTTCCATGTATTGGGTTTCCTTCACCTGAACTGAACAGACTAAGAGGAGGTTGTTGATGGAACTATGCATTCGATCTTCTCTTCCATAGCCACCATATCGCATAATGGTATTTAAAGGCCCTTCGAGAGTATGCCGTTTAATTCACGATTTAAGTTTCATGATTTAAGTTTTTTGTTGCAAAACAAAAAGCCGCAATCACTTGCGGTTTCATAAAATGGCTGGGGAGGCAGGACTCGAACCTGCGAATGCGGGATCCAAAGTCCCGTGCCTTACCAACTTGGCGACTCCCCAATATTGATTTAATAATGGTGGAGCTTAGCGGGATCGAACCGCTGACCTCCTGCGTGCAAAGCAGGCGCTCTCCCAGCTGAGCTAAAGCCCCGACACTGGAGCGGGTGATGGGAATCGAACCCACGTAATCAGCTTGGAAGGCTGAGGCTCTACCATTGAGCTACACCCGCATATCTGGCAGGCCAGGAGGGAATCGAACCCCCAACCCGCGGATTTGGAGTCCGCTGCTCTACCAATTCGAGCTACTGGCCTAATTTTGGTGGGCCATGAAGGATTCGAACCTTCGACACTCCGCTTAAAAGGCGGATGCTCTAACCAGCTGAGCTAATGGCCCAATTTGGTGACCCCAGCGGGATTCGAACCCGCGTTACCACCTTGAAAGGGTGATGTCCTAGGCCTCTAGACCATGGGGTCTTTGGTGGAGATGAGGGGAATCGAACCCCTGACCTCTTGAATGCCATTCAAGCGCTCTCCCAACTGAGCTACATCCCCATTTGCCACTGTCCACTGCGAACCGCGCTTTCTTATTATAAAGACCTCATGGTCTTCGGTCAAGACTTTTCTTTCGGCTCGTTTGTTGGCGTCGCAACAAAAGCAATTTTATCATCCCCCTGGTCTGTGGTCAACATTCAACCAGCAGCTACGCGATTTTTTCCTTGACGTTTTGCAGCATACATCGCCCGATCCGCCGCAGCAAATAATTCCTCTGCAGTCATGGGCGGATGGAATTCTGCCGCTCCCACACTTATCGTTGCGCCAATCATAGAATCTTTCCATGCAAACTTCCCATCCATTTCGCGACGAATACGTTCCCCCACGCGAAGTGCTTCGTTGAGCTCAGTTTCCGGTAAAATAATTACAAACTCATCGCCTGCATAACGGCAGGCCGTATCACGATCACGAATACTCCGGCGGATAACGTTAGCCAAAATTTGGAGATGCGTATCACCAGCGATATGTCCATACCGATCATTTATTTGTTTTAAACTGTCTGAGTCGATAAGAAGAAGAGACAATGCTGTATTCGTGGCCACGGCATAATCGACCGCGGAACGCAAGACTAGAGAAAAATGACGAGAATTACCAAGGTTAGTGAGATAGTCGGTCAAAGCAATCGACTCGGTTTTCTGGTATAACTGAGCATTTTGAATAGCGATGGCGGCTTGTGACGCCACAGAGGACACAAACTCCATATGGTCATCATCATAATCAATGCGATACGATTGAACCGACATTGCCCCGATAATCCGTCCTTCATAGACCAATGGAGAAAAAATGGCGCTTTTGGGCACGCGGAACGATCCCGTCAATTGCGAGGTTCCCATATTGTCTCGCAATAATAAGGGTTCATTCCGTAATAAGACCTGTTCCGTCGGTGTTCCAGGCCCAATCGCGAGAACCTCTGGAGGATATTCTTTCCCTTCATCATATAAATATTGCATCAGAATATGGCCTGGGTCATTGGGTAAGGTTAAAGCCACAAAAAAAGAATCCGTTTCAAGTTCGTCAGCCACTGCTTGATGCAATGATCGCAACAGTGTCTCCATTTCTAAATTGCGGTTAACAATCCGCCCAACCCGTTCCAACACCGCTAGCAGTCTTCCCCGTTTGAGAGAATTGGCTTGTGCCCCTTCAAAACGAATTTGATTCACGACCATATCGGCGAGTCCTTCAAGAATAACGCGATGGTCATTCAAGGGAGTCTTTTTCCGTACACCGGCAAAGGCTAAAATGCCAATAATTTGATCGCCATCCTTCAAAGGAACCAAAACTAATTCCCGATAACCACGGGATAAGAGGCCATGTCCCACTTTGACCGATTCATGACTTGCTAAATTTTTAAAATAAGTAATATCTAAAGATGTTAATGCCGGTAGTTCATAACTTTCCCGCGGATCCCATTCGCCTTCGACATCTAATCCGATCTGGGCAATTAACTTGAGTTTACCCGACGTGGTCCATTTGGCTGCATAACCCGCTTCGATATCGAGTAGTTGGAGTCCTGTTTGTAAAATAGTCTGCACTACAGCTGGTAAGCTCGACAGTTTAACGACGGACTCCTGCAAACTTTTTAATGCTTGAATTTGTTCCATGGGCAAGCTGCTATTATACAGCGCACGGATGGTTTGCCGCATTGATAACCCTAATGCCGTGGCCGTGATACCTAAAAACCCAAGAATTAATTCACGCCACCAAAATTGCGGGTTGTTCCAGCCATGAGATGCCAATGCATAGGCCAGTAAGATGCCGAGCGTTCCCCATGCTGCCCAAAAAATAGAAGAGTACACTGCTAAAAATAATAAATCAAGGGTATATAACAAAAATGCTTGACTAGCAAATCCGCCGGTAATGTGAATTCCCACCGATATAAGAAAGACATCGATGGGAATCATCACCATATTAAACCGGCTGAGCATATTCTTGTTGTGTCGGTGTTGTCGTACGATTACAGACGCTGCCCAATATAAGCCCACAATAATCCAGACAACCCACCTAAATGGTACTGTCACGGCAAATATTGCCGCTAGCGTCCATTCTAACGAACGAGACGCCCATATCACGTCATCGGTTTCAAAACGTTGCCATATTGACTGCTCGCGCATCGTTATCTCCCAGTACAGTCCAATTTATCCTGTACTGTTCGCGATCTGATTAAAAAAATCCTTTTAAATTGTGAAGAATTTTGTGCCAACTGTTACTTAATTTGGGCGTTCAGGCAATGTTCTCACATCTGCATATCCCCGAAATGGCATTTTAACTTTGGTTATAGCGCCAATATCATTCACTAATAAATCAGGGACTTCGCGAATGATTTTAGCTGTGACGGTATTACCTATCAGCCAATAAAAATCTCCTAAATCAATCCAGTCATCAATCCAGCATTCAAAATGTGCTACCGCGTTGGCCCATAGCGGCACACCCGTCTGTTCGCCATAAATAATCTCATCGACCCCTAGCTTCTCTGGAGTCTGGGCTCCTTGCAAAAAACGTATTAATAAATCCTTTTGGTCTTCGGCCACTAACGATAGGCCTATGCGGCGTCCACGTTGGACGATTGCTGCTCCTTCCATTTCTTTAGCCATAGCAATACCCATACGCGGAGGTTTGTGCGACATGGGGCTAATCCAGCACCCATTATGCATATGACTTTTTTCTCCATCCGATGTCGAAATAATAAACGTTCCACGACGCCGAAAATCATAAACAGGTTCTGTCCAGTCAAACTTCGCTCCTGTATCCATTCGCATCTCCTTCCTGTGTCTTAGAACTCATCACGATGTTTCATTCTGTTAATGAGGAATATCTTGATAAGCCCACGGTGTGATAGTGCGCACATCCATTCCACGATTTTCAACACGTCCTCCTACCATAATAACCGATGTCGTCGGACCAAAGAGCAAATGACCAAACTGTTGATAACCTTGAGGGGATAACCGTGCTTCTAAAACTCCCGTTTCATCTAGAAGAGAAAAAAATACGACGGTCTTCCCACTCCGTGTGGGCGGACGATGAGGGCGAATTAATAATCCTACACACCGGGCAAAACGTCCCGTTTTCATTTGACGTATATCTGACGTCGACAGAAATCCTTGACGACGAAGATATTCGCGCCATGGTGCCATCCATTGCTGATGTTGTCCGAACCCGCAATATTGATAGTCCCATGCATTTTGTGTAGTCAAAGAAGGAGGAGAACCCGATTGGGCATAACGCGCCCTTAAATAGAGACCCTGCGGTAACATTAAGTCTTCTATCAAAAAATTTCGGGGAACGTTGAGGCTATCCCAGGCGCCAATATGAATGGTTATCGTCGCTTGAGTCACCGTTAATCCCAAGTCAAGCAATTGTCGTGGCGAATGAAATCCTTCTTTTGGCCGGTTACTGACAATATGGTTAGCTAACTTCAATCCTAAATGCTTAACAAACCCAAGTCCTATTCTCAGAGCCCTTTCTCCCACTTTTGTGACTCCTACATCACTCTTATTAATATCAATAGGATAAATCTTAATACCCCGACGCCTAGCTTCTACCAAAAGCACATCGATAGGATAATAACCGAGCGGCTCCGCATTAAGTAATCCCATAAAATACTCTGTAGGATAATGTCTTAAAAGATAAGCTGTACGGTAAGCGGTTTCCGCAAAAGCCGCTGCATGTGCTTCATTAAATCCATAACTGGCATACCCAACAATTTGCTGAAACACCGCATCAGCAACCTCTATTGACACACCCCGTTGCTGGGCTTTTTCTTTGAATTTTTGTCCGAGTTCTTGCATATCTTCAACCGACCGAGCGTGAGTCATCACCCGTCTTAAAGCATCAGCTTCTCCTGGAGTAAATCCAGCTAAGGTGCTCGCAATGGCAATCACTTGCTCTTGAAAAAGCACAACGCCATATGTTTTCGATAAAATCGGCTCCAATGCTGGATGCAAATAGGTTACAGATTCCCTCCCTTGTCTGCGGGCGATAAAGGGATCCACCATATTCCCTTTAATAGGTCCCGGTCGAATCAATGCGAGGCTTGCGACAATATCTTCCCACCGATCAGGCTGCAATCTGAGGGCTAAAGAGCGTTGGGCTGGACTTTCGAGTTGAAAAACCCCAATCCCCTCTCCTTGTTGCAACTGTTCATAGGTCTTTACGTCATGTAAGGGAATCGCATCATAAGAAAAATCCGGTGTATCGTGCAAGATCGTTTGGGTTGCAATGTCAACAGCCGTAAAAGTTCTTAATCCCAATAAATCTAATTTCAGCAGTCCCAATGTCTCCACATCACGTTTATCAAATTGGATAATTTGGACACCTTTTTGTGAGATTTCGCGCGGACTAATGGCGGATAACGGTCGATCACTAATCACAACTCCTCCTAAATGTGTCCCAATATGACGAGGTAATCCTTCAATTTTTGCCGCCCATTGCAGAAGCGTTTGGAGTTTAGAGTGTTCCGGATATTGCCGCAACTCAGGAATCTCATTCCAATGAGATATAATATGAGATAGAGAACTTTCGGGAAGCGATTTCGCGACGCGGTCTAACTCTTCAATTGGAAACCCTAAGACTTTTCCCACTTCACGTAGAGCCGAACGTTGACGAAAAGTTTGATACGTGGCCACCCGTGCCACATGTTCTTCTCCATACCGACTGTGAACATACGCAATCACTTGATCCCGGTAACGCGCATCGAAATCTATATCAATATCTGGCATTTCTTGACGTTCCGGACTCATAAATCGTTCAAATAATAAATTGCGAGAAAATGCATCAACCTCTGTAATCCCTAAACAATACGCGACGACAGAATCAGCAGCCGATCCACGCCCTGCAAATCGAATGCGATGTTCTCTGGCAAAACGAGTAACATCCCAAACCACAAGAAAATATTCGGTAAACCCTGAGGCTTCAATAATTTTCAGTTCGTGTTCAATGCGTGGCCATACTTTGGTCAGACGATCCTTATACCGCCATTGGGCGCCTTTTTTGACTAATGTCCTAAGATATTCCTGAGCACTTACATTTGAGGGTAAAGCAAAACGAGGGGCATAACGTTGATTTAAAATATTTGGTGTTTCCAAGCGTTCCGCTAATTGTAAAGTATTGGATAGGGCTTCAGGCCAACGACTTAATGCCGTTTCCATCGCCGACCATGGCTTAATATAATTTTCAGCATTTAAATGTCGTGATGGATCAATCTCTTCAATCTTTTGCCCCAGTCGGATACATGTTAATAAATCAAAAGTCCCAAAATCTTTTTTCTCTGCATAGTGGGCAGCAGAAGTTGCTATGGTCGGAATTTTTTTCCATGCAGACAAATCGGTTAACGCATGAAAAAAAGCACCGTCACCGGGAAGATAATTAGCGGCCATTTCAATAAATAGATTAGATCTCCCAAAAATCGCGGCTAACCGCTCAAGAATCACAGGCATTTGCGTCTTCTGTTGTTTAAACCATGCCTGTCCCAAAATTCCTCGGCGATCGCCTGTTAAGGCCACAAGCCCCGGACCATGACGCTCCAATATGTCCCAACTCACACGAGGATTCAAGCGGGGCGATGTAAGATGAGCCTCTGATAATAACGACACTAAAGCGGAATAACCTACCGTGTTTGGCACAAGCAAAACAAGACGTCCCAGGTCCTCTACTTCAACTTCTGCGCCGACTATAGCTCGAATTCCGAACTGTTTCGCTTCGTTTAAAAATGTCACAATGCCGGATATACGGTGTGTATCTGTTAGGGCTACAGTCGTAATATTTTCTGCGGCCGCTTGCCTAATTAAATCACGCGGTAATGATGCCCCTTCGAGAAATGAAAAAGCTGAATGGACATGCAAATGTGCTCCCGGTCGCGTCAACGTCATAATGATCAAGTCCTCTTGATCCTAGGTATTATGCTATTGAAGAGCCATTGCCTGCAGTTTTTTAATGAGGGGTAGCGCACGAGTGTAAAGATGATCCAAAGGAGAATTTTTTCGAATCCGAAAAACATGATGACCGATACGAATAGGAGCTGAATGCGTGGTTGTTGGAAAGACAATAACCTTCCCCATAAAAGTTACACCGCCTTTCTAATCGTAAACACGATAAATCCACCATTGATTACTTTGAGGGTAACAGACTAATTCATAAACTCCTTGATTCTCCGTTAATACTCTCCAAAACCACAGTTCAGGTTCTCCACGCCACCACTCCGAAACATCTCGCCAATAATCAATAATGCGAATAATTTTATGAAATTGACCGTGCCACCAGAACCGATAAGGCACACGATCTTTTAGTTCGACTTTAACCAGAGATTTTGATTGATCTTCTAATTCCGAATAAAAATCCATTCATCAGATATTCTCGGCGCAAAACCCGGTCCTTGAGACCAAGGAGAAGCGCCACGTCCTCCTTCTTTGTGTAATCAGTGCTCCGTTCTGATGGATCTATCCTCGCTTCCGCTAAACTAGTGTCTTTCTTAAACTAACGGTGACAAAGCCCACTATATGAGTCCCAAAACAGCAATGTCTCTTTTAGATTGAACGATCCAGAACCGCCCTAATTTAGCCGATTTGAGTTTTTAGTTCTTTCCGGCAACAGTACGGCGCCAGGGATCCCAATATTGCAGTAATTGATCACGTCGGGAAATGGGTGACAAACCATGTACCATTTCTGTATGGTGCGCTGGAACAGAGGCCCACCACATTAACTGGTCCGAATTTAAAGCCTCGGGATGATGAGCTTCCAATGTCACACGTTCCAGATAAGCGGAAGGAAGACGCAAAACGAGGGACAAAAAACGCGTCACGACCTGCTGAATATTTTGAGTGGGCAAAGGCCATTTACGTTCTCGAACTTCGATCCCTTGATCATCTTGCCAGATAATCCGGAAATACCGGCTGCCCTGATGATTTTTTTGAAGAGTCTCTCCCACTTTCTCTGCCAAATAGCGAATTAATTCTAAAAATCCCTGCTGAAGAGGTTCTTCAAAACCCATTGTGACACGAATAGGTTCCCGAGATTTATGAAAAGCCAATGAGAACGAGTTCTTCTGCTCTTGCAAAAACTGATGGACATAAGGAACATCTCCGACTTTTTCCCATCCACGTCGTTTCCATTCCTGAATGGTTCGTACGGGCAGATGAGAAAACCATTTTAAAGGTATTTCTTCCCACATTCTCTCGGTATTCTGTGATGGAAGAACATACGCAATTTGTGCATCCTCTTGCCATCTTTCCACCCACTGAGGATATTTTTCCCCATATAAGGAGATCCACCGAGAAAGTAATGGGTGAATAGATATTCCCATTCGGATACGTAAGGCCCACCGTGGCACCAATTCTTTAATTAATTGGCGCCATTCATCATAACGGATTTCAGACTGTTGCCAATAACCTTCTCGGACATCTTCCAGTCGATAAGAAATCGTATGTTGTTCTAGCCAAGATGACAGGTGATTATAAGTCTGTTGATAATCTTCAGAACGCCAAGGGATCCATTTGGCTTGGGGATAATGCCATTTAATTTCTTCAACTGGCATGTTGGGGTGAATTCCCAGATCCCATCCTTGTCTATCGACATCAAATACAACATGGTCGCGGACGACAATATAAGGTTCTTGAAGGATATGGCCAGACCGGACAATATGTCCTAAATACCAATAAATAATCATCTTGATCTCTCCATGTGGAACATTTGTTCGCTTTTCTGGTTTTATTATACCCACCCCATAGGGGTTTATCAATCAAAAAGGTCTGGAACTTTTCGTCAAAGTTCCAGACCCTCGAAAAATAGCCGCATCACCTAGATGCCGGTGAAGATGACCACTGGGGAGGACGTTTTTCTTGAAAGGCTTTGATCCCCTCACGGGAATCTTCAGACATCGCAACGAGGGATACCATATTTTTAAGATATTCAACGGCTTTATGATATTCCAAGTCCTGGGCTTGGCTCCATGCTTCTTTGCCCATTCGTGTAATCAAAGGGCTACCTAAACTAATCATCTCAGCCAACTCCATGGCTCGACGCTGTACTTCGCTAAAAGGAACTACCGCATTGCAAAATCCCCATTGATTCATTTCTTCTGTCTTCACCAAACGCCCTGTCAGAGCAAGTTCTAACGTTCTTCTAGGTCCAATCAGCCGGGAAATAGGTGCCATGACAACCATAGGAAATAAGCCAATTTTCACTTCCGGCAAACCAAAATACCCATCTTCAGCCGCAATCACAAAATCTGCTGCTGCTGCTAGTCCCATGCCCCCAGCTAATGTATAACCAAATGTAGCGGCAATAACGGGCACAGACACCTGATGAATGGTTTCGATTAACGTGGCCATTAAAGAAAAATAATGGCGAACGGACTCTACGGTTTTAAGTGTGGCCACTTCATTCAAATCCGCCCCGGCACAAAAGGCTTTTTCTCCTTGCGCACTGAGAATAATGACACGAACTTCCGGGTCTTGTCCCAACGTCGAAAATGCATGAATCAGATCTTGAATCGTTTCGCGGTTTAATGCATTACGGACTTCCGGGCGATTTAAAATGATTTTACCAATGGGTTTCCGCTCAATTTGGATGTTCATCCCGGTACCATCCCTTCTTCATCAAATAGCCTTACAAAAACTAACCACAACTAATTTTTTGCATTCACCGGAATCATTTTACCGCCAGCATGAAACACCTTAGACGGCACATCATGCCCTAACTTTTCCACTAAAAACTGCGTCGTGGATAGTAATTGCTGCAAATGAATTCCCGTAGAAATGCCCATTTCTGTCAAGCAATAGACACTATCTTCAGTGGATAAATTTCCTCCCGCTCCGGGAGAAAATGGGGACCCCCCGATGCCTCCCAACGCCGTTTCAAATCGTGATGCCCCACTGCCGACCGCTGCTAATAAATTGGCCAGGGCCGTCCCTCGTGTATCATGAAAATGCAACGCCAATTGAATTCCAGGCAATTTCTGCTGAAACGCTTGCACCATTTGAGCCACCTGTTTAGGATTGGCAACCCCCACGGTATCTCCTAAAGCGATTTCTGAGATACCGAGATCTTGTAATCGTTCAGCCAATTCTAATACCGAGGACAACGGGACAATGCCCTCATAAGGGCAACCAAAAGCCGTTACAATAACTGCAGACACTGTAATTCCGTGCGGCTTAGCCATCGCACAAATATCATGAAATCCCTCAAGCGATTCATGAATGGAGCGATGCACATTTTTTTGATTATGGGTCTCACTGGCTGATACAAAAACAGTCATTTCATCAGGTTTCGTCGCGATAGCCCGTTCGGCGCCTTTGGGATTAGGCACTAACACCGAATAAACAACCCCTGGTTTGCGTTCAATGGACGTCATCACTTGTTCAGCATCCGCCATTTGGGGAAGCCACTTGGGACTAACAAATGATGTGACTTCAATTCGAGGAACACCAGCTTGCGCTAATTGATTAACCAGCCGGACTTTATCTTCCGTATTTAAAATAACGTGTTCTGCTTGAAGTCCATCTCGGGGTGACACATCCCGAAACCACACAAATTCCGGTTCCTTCCATTGCCATGCCATCTGTCTGCACCTCTTTTCTTAAACGGGATTTACAGGATGCCGACGCATGCTAAAGTCCCGGGACTTATTTTGATATAAATGAAATCGCCGGATGAGTTCGTCTCGAAGATTATGGGGATCAATAACATCATCCACAATCAATTCCGATGCCAATCGCAAGATGTCAATGTCTTGACGATAGGCCTCTTGTTGAGCGCGGATAAACGCTTGGCGTTCTTCGCCTTCGAGCTCCTGAATTTTGTTGTAGTAAACCGCATTCACAGCAGCTTCCGGTCCCATCACAGCAATTTGTGCGGTCGGCAAGGCTAAGACAGCATCGGCTCCAAAAGCAGGGCCAGCCATGGCGTATAGTCCCGCTCCATAAGCCTTACGAACAATCACGCTAATCTTAGGCACTGTAGCCTCAGAGACAGCGGCAATAAATTTTGCGCCGTGACGAATAATCCCTTGTCTCTCAACTTTGGTTCCAATCATAAATCCCGGTACATCTGCCAAAAACAACAGCGGAATATTAAAGGCATCGGCTAAATTAATAAACCGCGCAGCTTTATCCGCCGAATCCACAAATAATACTCCGCCTTTGACTTTGGACTGATTAGCGACAATCGCAATCGGTTCCCCATGAAGGCGGCCAAATCCCACAATAATTTCGGGGGCAAACAGCGGTTTAATGGGAAACCAACTGCCTTCGTCCACCAATCCCCAAATTACTTGGTGCATATCAAATGGAACATTTTGATTCGTGGGAATCACCTGATCCCAATTGGTGGGCACTGGATCTTTCGGCGAACGAACAGGAGGTTTTTCCGTATAATGATTCGGAAAATACGACAAATATTGCTTGCCCCATAAGATGGCCTGCTCTTCATCCGCCGCCAATAAATCGCCATTCCCGCTCACCGAACAGTGCATACGAGCGCCACCCATTTCTTCCAGGCTGACTTTTTCTCCTATGACCATTTCAGCCATGCGGGGCGATCCCAGATACATCGAAGCATTTTTATCCACCATAATGACAACATCAGTAAATGCGGGAATATACGCTCCTCCTGCTGCCGAGGGCCCAAATAGCAAGCAAATCTGGGGAACTCGTCCAGACAATTTAACCTGATTATAAAAGATCCGTCCGGCTCCTCGACGTCCCGGAAACATTTCGACTTGATCAGTGATCCGGGCTCCTGCCGAATCCACAAGATAAAAAATGGGACAATTCATATCCATGGCTTTTTCTTGAATACGGAGGATTTTTTCAACGGTTCTTGCTCCCCATGAACCTGCCTTCACGGTGGGATCATTCGCCATGACCACAACAGGACGACCATCAATGGTCCCCATCACGGTTACCACACCATCGGCCGCCAAGTCGTCATCCGCTAACGCATTGGCAAATAATCCGTCTTCTACGTAGCCAGGATCGAGCAACAGGTCGAGCCGTTGGCGCACGGATAATTTATGAGCGGCACTAAGTCGTTCATGATATTTAGGAGGTCCTCCGGCTAACGCTTTTTGCCGGGCTTGCGCCAATTCATCAGCTGTCACAATATCTTCCGCCTTTCACACAATGACCTTTTTGAATTGCAGTCCTCTAAAGCAACCACATCAAGGTCTTGACTCGTTTTAATGAATACTGAACTTAAGAACGCTAGAGGTTAAAAGAATCACCCCCAGATCCTGATATCACATCTCATCGTCTAAAATAATCAAAGGATCACTTTCATTAACAAAATCGCCCTCGTGAACAACCACATCTTTTACGCGCCCGCCGATTTCCGCTTCAATAGGGATTTCCATTTTCATTGATTCAAGACGGACGACTTCCTGTCCGGGTGAAATCACGTCCCCTGGCGCAACAAGAATTTTGAAAACGGTGCCCGCTAAACTTGCGACAATCTTTGTCATATGTTCAATTCCCCTTTGTTTCCGATATATTTTTCTGAAAACCATCCATCAAGTGCAATGATGGGACGAAATCCACTCGTCAACCATATACCATCGGTTACAGCTTCTCCACGCCAATACCACACATTACGGTCATCACGTCTTAAAGCCAAGCCTGGCGATGGTTGAATGATTTCTTGGTCCCACAGGCCCACTGGTCCTAAAATTAACGCATGCCACAATAAAATTCTTGATCCGCTCTGATAAGCCCAAAATCCCGGTATGGGAGAGGAACGATAAACAAATACCTGATTGCCTCGCTGCCGGTGAGGCACGTGGTTCATCCAACGGACAAAATATGGTCCTCCCACCGTATATGCGATATCCCAGGCTCCCCAGGCTTCAATGGCCGCCTCTACCGCCTGGTGAGAAAAGAGCCACCTGCGGCCGAAGGCCGTGGCACTCAAAGCCCAAGGGTTAGGAAAATGGTTGAGAAGTCTCTTTACACGAATCGATTCTGGCATAAGAGGCATGCAAGGACCCGGACGGTCGACGGAAAATATGCTTCCCCCGAACCATCCTGCTAATATATCGACCCAACATGACGGGAGAAACGGAACATGACTGATTCGTGTCCAGTACCGAAGATGATCTTCCGTTAACTGGGTCATCCATGGTTCACGCACCATCAACCCTTGTGAAGATTCTATTGACATTACCCTTTAAGCTCCAATTGGCGGGCAATCACAATCCGCTGAATTTCGGATGTCCCTTCTCCAATTTCCAGAAGTTTAGCATCCCGCATAAAGCGTTCTACGGGGAAGTCATGCATATACCCCGCTCCACCATGAATTTGTACCGCTTGTAAAGCAGCCCGCATCGCCGTTTCGGAAGCAAACAATTTGGCCATGGCGGCTTCTTTGGCATAAGGCCGATGTTGATCTTTTAACCAAGCCGCTTTGAGAACCATCATACGGGCAAGCTCTACTTCCATAGCCATATCAGCCAGCTTAAACTGAATCGCTTGAAAATGATCCAAGGTTTTTCCAAATTGCTTGCGCTGACGACTATAACTTAATGAGGCATCTAAGCAGGCTTGAGCGACTCCGACACTCAAGGCGCCAATGCTGATGCGGCCCCCATCCAAAATGTCAAGAAATTGGTGAAACCCTTTGCCCACTTCACCTAAGACATTTTCTTCAGGAATTTCAACATTGTCCATGTATACTTCGCAGGTTTCACTAGAGCGCATACCCATTTTCTTATAGTTAGCCGTAATCTTAAGACCTGGAATTCCTTGAGGAATAATAAAAGCCGAGATTTGTCTTTGTTCCCGGTCCGTTCGTGCTGTAGCCACGATATAGCCAGCATGTTTCGCATTAGTGATGAAAATTTTTGTACCGGAAATATGATAAACATTTCCATCTTTCTTAGCAAAAGTTTGGGTACCACCTGCATCCGACCCGGCCTCCGGTTCAGTTAAACCAAAAGCCGCCAAAAATTCCCCTGAAATGGCGGGCACAAGATATTTTTCCTTTTGTTGGGATGTTCCAAAGTAGGCAATAGGTGAACAGCCTAAAGACACATGAGCAGCAAATCCGAGTCCCAAAGATGCATCCACACGACCGATTTCTTCGACTGCCAAAGCATAACTAATAGTACTTGCGCCGGAACCTCCCCACTCTTCAGAAAATGGCAAACCGTAAAACCCTAACTTGCCCATTTCTTGCATGATATCCCAGGGAAACTCCCCCGTCTCATCCCGTTCGTCAGCCCCAGGGCGCACCCTTTCATTGGCAAATTCTCTCACAGTATTCTGAATCATCTGTTCATCCGGTGTTAAATCCCAATTCACATGGACTTCCCCTTTATAGGTCAATTTCAAATTCATTCTACCGCGAATTCCCTGTGAACGACTATAATTGAAGTCAATCTAACAAATTGTCAGATACTAAACGTACATAGTCAGTACATCGTCACTAGTTAGGTTTTTCACATAGCAAATTTGTAAACGGAGGATTTGTATGCTGACTGCACCCGAATTACGCGCCCTCAAAGGACAAAGACCTTCAGTGTGGATTACAGCCTATGATGTCGTACAGGCACAAGTCGCCGAAGAAGCGAAAGTGGATGTCATTCTTGTCGGTGATTCTTTAGGTATGACGACAATGGGCTATGACTCCACAATCCCGGTAACCCTCAATGACATGATCCATCATGCCACCATGGTTCGGCGTGGCGCCCCCCACACCATGATGATTGTCGACTTTCCGTTTTTAACTTATCCCGATGTCCCAACCGCATTGAGAAACGCTGGACGTATTATGCAAGAAACTTTGGCAAACGGAGTGAAATTAGAAGGTGGTCATGAAATTATCGACGTGGTTGACGCCCTCATCCGAGAAAAAATCCCCGTCATCGGCCATCTAGGATTAACACCCCAAAGTATTCATACTATGGGGGGCTATAAAGTCCAAGCCAAGACGTCCGCGAGTATTGAACGCCTCATTCGTGATGCCAAAGAACTCAGTGACCATGGCGTCAGCGCAATCGTCTTAGAAGGTATTCCTGACCGGGTCGCCGCGTTTGTCACGCAACACATTGAGGCACCCACCATTGGCATTGGCGCGGGTTCACAGGTTGATGGACAAGTCCTGGTTTTTCATGACTGTCTTGGATTGAGTCCTACTCTGCCCAAATTTGCAAGGCCCTTTGCTCATATTCGTGACGCGATGATCCAGGGCTTACAAAATTACCGCCATGCCGTGATGGAGAAATCTTTCCCCAGTGATAACGAAACCTACCATATACCAGATAGCGAATGGAACAAATTTCTTGAGGACTATGGACAATGAGATTAGCTATTATCGGCACGGGAGCCATGGCTCGCTATTACGCCAAACTTTTTGATATTCTAGACCCTGTTATGGTGGGCCGTCACGGCGGCCCTTTTCTGCTCAAAAACGGTGAGCAAAAAACCCTGGTGACGCCGCGCTTTTTGCCTTGGAGTGATGCCCACGCCTTTTTATTCGACGTGGTCATTTTAGCCGTAAAATGGCCTGCGATGCCTCTTGTGAGAGAATTTTTGCAAGACGCTCCCCAAGAATTATTGGTCATCTCAACCATGAATGGTATGGGTCAAGAGGAGGCGTTAATCCCTCCCCTCGCGCCAGAACAGTTGATGGTGGGCATTACCACAGATGCCGTGACCGCCTATTGGGATAACCAAGCACAGCTTCCTGCTGCACGCGTCAGTGCCGTTGGCCAAACGATCCTGCCCCTATTGCCTCATCCTTTTCTACCTCTGTGGCAAAAGCAATTACAAATCCTGAATCTCACATCTTCTTGGAAATTTCTCTCCGCTAAGATGGTGTTACGGGAGCGATGGATTAAACTCATTGCCAATAGTGTCATCAATCCCCTTACGGCTTTGGCCAACGTACCCAATGGTGAGCTTCCCCGCCTTCCCCTCTGGTCCTTGTCTACAGCGCTAATCCATGAAGCAACCAATGTAGCAAAAACTATAGGATTGTCTATCGATGACGACTTGTCTTCCCGCATATTGCAACTTTGTCAGGCTACTGCAACAAATAAATCTTCGATGTTGCAAGACATCGAACAGCGCAAAGTCACCGAAATCGATGCCATTAATGGCTATATTGTGCGTATGGGTCACAATCACGCCATCGATGTCTCAACCCATCAAGCACTCGTTCATTTAATTCACATGTTAAGTCAACAAAAATGACACCATGCACCCGAACAACGAGGGATGGCGGATCAGACTTAGTAGGATAGGTTCATGGATTGACAAACTCATCATGGTAAAAAAGTCATAGAATCAAGATGCACCATGAAGACAACAACCAACTCTACATGGTTCTAAAACGAGTGATATTCCAGAAGAACTGAGGAAGATGAAATGGCATCACGGCAATCTATGAATTTCCGATGTTCAACATGGCGGGTATCGGCATAAAAGCCGTTTGAAAGGAGGTAAGAGCGCGGCGTGCTTTCGCCAAAGAAGACGGCACTATCAGCCGCGCTAAGTCTAATGACATCTCGAGATCGTCAAACCGAACCCCCTCTATGGAGGATTGAGGCTATTGGTATTGAACCAGTTCCCGATCACGACCGGTATGGTGGGGCTCCTCAACTATTTTGGGTATGGTTCGCGGGAAATCTTTCGTTTGCCTATTTGGTTATTGGCGCCGTTATTTGGACGTTCGGCCTGTCGCTTTGGCAGAGCGTTTTCGCCTTGATCGTGGGTTTATCCGCATACTGGATCATCGGATATCTGGGACTTCCCGGTCAGCGCACAGGCATCCCGACTATGGCATACTCAGCGCGCTATTTTGGTGTTCATGGCAATCGATTTATGGCGATTGTCTCATGGATAAACATGTTAGGTTGGGAAACAGTGGTTCTTGTCATCGCCACTTATGCCATGGAAACCATTCTTAAATTATTGCTAGGTGTTCCAATAACGGTCTTATGGGTACTACTGTCCTTGATTCTGTCCGCCGCTCTAGAACTAACTATTGCCTTTTTCGGGCACGCCCTAATTGAAAGATTTCAGCAATGGTTCTCGTATATTTTCGGGGTATTAACTCTTCTGGTACTCATGGCATTTATCCCGCATATCAAATGGCATCTGATTCTGACCAAAGCACCGGGACCATGGCTTGCCAGTTTTCTCCCAGCCGTGACGATCGTGGTGGCAGCAAGTGTCCTGTCTTGGGTCACAACAGCATCTGACTATACACGCCATTTGCCAAAAACCGTTCCGCCGCAAAATGTTGTTCAAGCGGCGGCATGGGGTTCCATTATTTCGACGGGATTAATGATGTTTGCAGGACTCCTGCTCAGTCAAAGTGCTCCTGATTTATCTTCAGCGGTGAATCCCATTGCGTTATTACTAAAATGGATGCCAGCCTGGGCTGAAATTCCCTACTTAGTCGTGACCATGATTGGTATTATCGCTGGCGGGATTCTGGATGCGTATTCATCCGGATTAAGTTTGCTGGCTGCTGGGGTCAAAGTGCCTCGTTCTCGAACAATAGGTGTTGATGCCGTTGTCTCTATTGGTGCCAGTCTTTATGTCTTGTTGGTGTCTCAACAATTTCTCTTTTCCTTTGAAGCATTTTTAAGTCTTATTGCGGGATTCTTAGCACCTTGGGCTGCCATTGCCTTAATGAACGTTTCCCATGCGCCCAGAGCATCCGCCAAGGCGGCGATGACCTCATGGATCTTGGGAACGGGTATTGCCCTTTCCACCACCGCTACACCCATTTTTACAGGGCCCTTGGCTTTGGGGATTTTTCGAACGTCATCTTTAGGATACTTCTTGGGCTTTGCCGTCACATTAGTCGTTTACTGGACTTGGACCACGCTACATCCACGCATTGGCCCAAAAGTGTAACGTTGCCAACCAGTGCCTACGGACTGCTCGGATAAGGAGTTTGCGGCCGGAATTCAATCCGTGCCGCAAACTTTAAAAAATTCGCCGAACGAGTTTGCGTTGCGTGATACACCAAAGTCACTCGGATGCCACGGCAAAGAGCGGATCATCTCGATTGATGGCTAACGAAGTGGCGGTAAACAATACCAGTCCGTCTTGCGGCACTAATACCTCTTCTATAAGGGTCCCATAGGCATCTTTGAGAATTCCTCCGATATCGCCTCGGTGGACAGTTTGGCCTGGCTGAATATACCGATAAAATAAGCCTTGATGCGGTGAGCGTGTCCAGATAAATTGACGCATAATCTGAGCAGGCGGAAATGACACAACCGGAGCATCAACAAAACCAAAAGTAGCCAATAAATTGTTCAATCCGCGTAAATGTGTAGAAACCGCATTTTCATCAAGCTGACCTACTTGGCCAGCTTCTGTTAAAATAGCGGGAATTCCCATATGGGATGCTGCAGCATAAGTGCCACCCACCACCGAATCCGATTCCAAAATAATGGGAATGCCATAGGCTTCAGCCATAGCTCGTGAGAGCTTAACAACGGCACCGGTTCCTCCACCCGAATAGATGGTAAAAGGAATCAGAGCTTCATGAATATCGCCCCCAATGAAGATCGACCCAATAATCAGCTGTCTCGGCAACTTGAGTCACAACATGGGCTATACGTTCAGACACTGTTCCATCAGCTTTACCGGGGAAAACACGGTTGAGATTTTTCCCATCGAGAGGCACAACATATTGGGTCTTTTCATAGAAGGCTGGCGGGTTGGTGATGTGAATTACCACAACACGGCCATGAAGTTTTGACGGGTCAAGTTGTTGGGCAAAGCGGATAGACGCTTCAATTCCTGGATATTCACCACCATGTACACCACCCGTCACAAGTAATGTCGGACCATCGCTTTCCCCTTCAATCCGTGTGTAAGGTAGGACAATATCAGTCCCAGGTACAGGAAGTGTGTCGTGCGTTTTTCTCACAGTTTTCATTACCGTCGTCACAATATAACCTCCTACATTATGGGATGACGTCTATGTGTTCATATTTCTTGTTAATTCATATTGGTCCGTTATGAGGTTAAATTGCTTCCCAAAATACACCATACGTGCTGAAAGAGGGAAGAAAACATTTGGCCTTCTATGTCGTGCCCGAGCGAACAATGTAACCACATGGTGCCGATACGGTGTTTTCTGCGGGTAGACCTGGGATGATAACTTCTCTGAGATCCGTCCTTATCGAGCATAGATGTCGGAACAGGAGCCCAAGCAATGTCAATGATAGCAAAAATGAACCAATATACGGAGTAGTCGAGACAAGCTTATGGCGTGAAACGCACATCGGTAACTGTACCCTCTTTCGATACACCTCCCATGGCTGAAACAGCTAGTCGCAAATCCGATTACCTATTCACCAGTGTACGTCCGGTTCTTGCTTGGCGATATACCACGCTTGCGCGCCGTGCTCCACATCGATAACACACAACGTGAGACAGTCATTACTCAATGTTTTCTCTGGAACCACCGTGGCCCGCTCCCCAATCCTTCGATGCATTCGATATTGTCGGCGACCACCTCGTGGTGACGGTTGGAATAAAACTGGGTTGCTTTGGGTTTTTGGAAGGAACAATAACAGGGTGTTTCGTCCTTAGAAGCCTTGCAGGACTAGACTTTTGGCGGGAGTATGTAGGAATCGAACCTACCGCTGACCCCTAAGGCCAGCCATTGGATTTGAAGTCCATGGAAGGCACCAAGCCCCCAACTACCCCCGAGCCTTTACCATAATACGCAAAGCCTATTTGTTTGTCAAAAGGTCGAACCCCTTCCTACATCCTTTTTAAGGACATTTGTTGAGGAAACGCGAAGATTACAAATACGGTTCGAGCCAATCCGTTGATGTGGGAGGATAGAGCCCAGTCGATAGGTACCGTTCGCCTGAATCCGGAAAAATTACCGCGATTCGCTGACCATGGAATAATCCTTGTTCCAACAGATGTTTACAGGCCCAATAAGCCGCGCCTGAAGATAAACCCACCACCAGCCCTTCAGTTCGGGCAAGCTCTTGTGCTGATGAGATAGCCGCATCATCGGGAACGTCGACAATCCGGGTAATCACAGATGTATCGAGAACTTGAGGAATAAAGCCGGCACCAATCCCTTGAATCTTATGACTGCCAGCCGGTTTGCCATTTAATACTGCGGATCCTTCAGGTTCCACGGCCACAATCTCGATGTTCGGATTCATCTTCTTGAGATAACGACCTGTGCCGGTAATTGTCCCGCCAGTTCCGACACCAGCCACAAAGACATCCACATCATGATGCATTTGTTCCCAGATCTCCGGTCCCGTCGTCAATTCATGAATATTGGGATTGGCTGGATTTTCATGTTGCCGTAACATGAGCGCATTAGGTAGTGTCTGTTCAAGCTCTTTAGCACGTTTGATCGCGCCGGCCGTTTTTTCTTCCCGGGGGGTTTCAACAATCGTGGCGCCATAGGCCCAAAAGAGTTGTTTTCGTTCAGAACTCTGCCCCTCAGGCATAAAAACCACCAATCTTAAATGCTCCATAGCACAAACCATGGCTAAAGCAATACCTGTATTACCCGAGGTCGCTTCAATAATGACCGTGTCCGCTGTCACTTTTCCGCTGTCGATCGCATCTTTTAATAACGACCAGGCCGTGCGATCTTTTATCGATCCTCCAGGATTAAAGGATTCTAATTTGGCCCACACTTCGGCTCCATATTTTTGCAATGATTTTAATTCAACAATCGGGGTATTCCCTATCAAATGCGCAATATCCGCCACACTAACCGTCTCCCCCAACAAATACTAACGTGAAAACCGTATACGACTATACGCGAGGCGTTTTTTATCAAAAAAGCCCTCACTCATGATCACAAAGATCATGAAGAAGGCTGAATAATTTTTGAAACCACTTATTGTTCTTGAGGCGGTTCGGGCTCTTTCGTCACCGCTTGAACCGGATATTCGGTCGGTTGCGGAGCTTTGGGTTCTTGTACTTGACTATTCATGGATTGTTTGAATTCACGAATGCTTTTGCCTAATCCTGATCCGATTTCCGGTAACCGCTTGGGTCCAAAAATTAATAGCGCCACCACAAGCAAGACAATAATATGCATCGGAGATAATAGATCCATCGTGGACTCCTTTCTTAAACCGAGCCATCAATTCCGTATAACACATTATAACACGAACGAGCCCTAAACATGCTTTAAGTTTCGCCGTTTTACAATAACTTCATGCGCTGCCATTTCCCAGGAAGAATCTAAAGGCGGCAACTCTACAGGTTTCCCTTCCCGCCACTCCAGTGCCCACGACAAAAAAAGATCTGTTAAATGTGGATTTTTGGGCAATAGGGACCCATGAAGATAGGTCCCAATCACATGGTTTTGCAAAGCGCCTTCAGTGCCGTCCTCCCCATTATTGCCATGACCTAACTGAACATGAGCCAAGGGTTTAGCCTTTTCCCCTAAAAATGTCTGCCCGCCATGATTCTCAAACCCGACCAAGGTATTAGGCGTCAGAGGCAGTACCGCTTCACAAACCACATCACCAATAGACCGTGTTGCTCCGGCTTTTGTGACCACGTCTAAATAACCCAGACCGAGCAAAATCTGACCATCAGCCGTGCGGTATTCATGTCCCAATAATTGATATGCGCCACACACCGCTAACATGGGCAATCCTTGAGATAGGGCTTCCGACAACGAGTCTTTACGACGGAGAAAATCTTCATAAATTTTGGCCTGATGGGAGTCTTCACCGCCTCCCATAAAGACAATATCGACCTGACGCCAATCCACGGGTTCACCGATTTCTACGTTGATTATGTGAAAGCCCATGTGACGTTTTTGTGCCCGGTACTGTAACGCCAAAACATTGCCCCGATCTCCGTACAAATTCATGTGTTGGGGATATAAATGCGCCAAAGTAATGTCCACGATCTCGTCTCCGTTCAGATTTATCTCCTTGGAACTTGGAACAGTTTTCATGGCAAGGCTATGAAGTGATACCATAAATGGCCGATAATGCCTTCACCAGTCGGTCCGAATCTTTTGGGCGTTTCACAGCAATGCGTATTGCTGGTTGGTCTAATCCCTTAAAGGTTCTCGCATCACGCACTAAAATACCCTGTGAGGTTAATCCCTTAATAATATCATCGCAGGATACATCGTTAGGATAAAACAGAAAATAATTGGCCTGTGCTGCATCGTCAACCCGGCCAAATGGTCGTAATAAGTCTTGTAGTCGGAGCTTTTCATTGTGCATCCATGACCGGGTCAACTCAAAATACGTTTGATCGTGCAAACTCGCCGCAGCCATTTCTTGCGCGACCAACGATACATGCCAAGGATACGTGTACTGAGAAATTTTGGCGATGACATCTTCTTGTCCCACGACAAATCCGATGCGTAGACCCGCTAATCCGTAAAATTTTGTCAAAGAGCCTATCACCACAAGATGGTCCAATTGAATAGCGTCACGAATCACACTATGATGATGCCAGTTTTCAACGAATTCAATGAAAGCCTCATCTACCACCATGACATGATCCGAACTATAAGCCCATTGTTTATAGTGCTGGATTTCTTGTTTCGAAAGCAGGTGACCGGTCGGATTGGCTGGATTCGCTAAAAACAGCATCCCAGGTTCAGATGACAAGTCGGTGGGACTCCTCACGTACCTGACATCGTGACCATGCAATACTGCACGCGTTTCATATTCACTAAAGGCCGGTACTTTAATCAAAACATGAGGCGGACGGTATGTCTGAAAAAGCAGTTCAATGGCTTCCATCGCGCCAGCGGTCACAATCAGATTTTTTTTGGCTACTCCAAGGTGTCTGGCCAATTGTTCACTCACCTTGCTTTTGCGCCAATCAGGATACCGATCCAAACGGTCAATCAAAGACGGCCACAATGCACGAGCCCTAGGACCAGGACCGTACGGTGAGATGCTGCTCGATAAATCTAAAACATTTTTCTCTGCCCACGTGGCTGCATCATAAACAGCCCAGTCCCCGCCATGCACCTTTTCCTACCTCCATAATCCAATACCCACACTCAAAGAGAGGAGCTCCGTAAAGATAACGGTGGCTCCTAACACATCGCCATTTAATCCATTAAACAACCGTCGCCAATATTCTAGAAATAGCGTGTCACCAACCGCAATGATCCCAAGGCCTAAAATCCCTTTCCATCCCCAAAATCCGGCAATAACAGCTAGGGTGATCATCACTGCAATCACCGCACCGCGGGCATTGACGTGGTCTTGAGTCCATTTAGCTAATTGACTTTGAGATGACGCGGGAATTACCGCTAAACCCACCGCAATGGCCGTACGGGCCAGCACGGGAGCCATAAACACGATAACCCTTGCGCCTTGGATCACATCCACTTGCACCCACAACCCGATAAAAGCCGCAACAGCCAACACTACCCACAGTACCCCAATGGTTCCAATTCGGGAATCCTTGCGAGCTTGATCCCGTTTTTCAGCTCTGGCGGCCCACCCATCGAACACATCCGCCCAACCATCCCAATGTAGCCCACCAGTCAAAATAATCTCCGTTGTCAGCGCACCCACAGCTCGTAACGAGATCGGTAGTCCCGGAAACAGTTGGAACCATATCATCCAGAGGGCGCCAAATAACGCTCCAACCACAGGAAACCAGGCCAGGGCCCACGTTCTCGTTGTCCACTCCGATTCGCCTGACAACGGAATGCGGGTTAGAATGCTCAACGCATCAAATAATCCGGTTATGATAACCACCTACCCGTTACTAACACGGCCAAAAACGCAAAGACTAATGACGTAACTAAAGCAACCCGCATAATAATCGATACAGCATGGATTATCATAGGTACGGTTAAGGGTTTAGTTCCCCGGCCTATTTTAGGACGTAAAGAAACCATACCTTGATAAGTATTAATACCTCCTAAACTGACTCCGAGAGCACCCGCCATAGCAGCTTCAGAAATGCCACTGTTAGGGCTGGGATGGCGTCTACCATCGGCTCGCATAATTTGATAGGAGTCGCGGAATCGCCCATCAACTCCTGCTGTAATGGCAATGGCCCAACCGGAAATGCGCGCAGGAATCCAATTTAACCAATCGTCGGTACGCGCCGCAAACCATCCTAAATCTTTATATTGCGCATTGTTATACCCAATCATCGAATCCATAGTATTGACAGCTTTATACAGCCATAGTCCGGCAGGGCCGGCTAAAAACGTAAAAAACAAGGGGGCAACAATGCTGTCACATGTATTTTCTGCCACCGATTCAATCGTCGCCCGAATAATTTCACTTTGACTTAATTTTTCCGTATCTCGTCCAACAATCATCGAAAGATAATAACGGGCTTCGTCCCAACGACTTTGTGCCAAGGGACGGTAGACGGCCAGGGCTGCTTCAGCGAGTCCACGTATCGCAATCCCCCAATATGTCAATAAAACGATCAGTGCACGAAATAACCAAATCGACAAGATATGGGCAACCACTAATAAGGCGGTTACTAAACTTGTGACCGCGATCATGACGATAATCGCTAATATGGCGCCCGCGACACGTAATTGCCGCGGAGTATGAGCGACATAGCGCGCGAGGGTTTCTAATTTATCAACCACATGTCCTATCAGTCGCACAGGATGATAAGGCCAGGGGGGATCGCCGAATAATATGTCAAGCACTACGCCTAAAAGGATCCAAGGAGTCTGACTAGCTCCGAACCAAACGAAGAAGAGCTGAGAGGTCGACATGTTCAGCCATCACCTCTTTCCATTGATTAATAATCACATCAAAAGGGTTCTCGGTCATGACTCCATGACCGCCCAAGAGATTAATAACGGTATGACGAAAGGCCGTATTGTGAAAAATTCCGTGCAAATAGGTTCCCCAAATTCTACCAGAAGAGCTCACTAAACCATCCGTATAGCCGTCTAAAGCCAAAAGAGGCGTAAACGAATGATCATCTGGCTTGACCAGTGTGGTTTCACCCATGTGTTGTTCATAGCCCGACACAACTTGATTTTTCCAAGGCAGGGCAAGCCCGGTTCCTTGCACTTGTTTGGTGACTTTATAAGGGCCTAAAACCGTGCGAATAGGTAACAATCCTAACCCGAAGTCCCCCTTCACCATCCCTTCAATACCCAACGGATCATCCACCTTTTGTCCCATCATTTGGAATCCGCCGCAGATACCTGCCACCATCGTTCCGTGACTTGCCCAGTACTTTATACTGTCAGCCCATCCACTCTCTTTCACCCACGCTAAATCCGCTAACGTATTTTTGCTACCGGGAATAATGATCATATCCGGACGTGAGCCAGGCGGTGTCGAAGAAAACAGTAAATTGACGTCAGGTTCAAACCGGAATGGATCAAAATCGGTAAAGTTGCTCATATAGGGCAAACGGACCACCCAGATAGTGATCTGATTTTTAGGAGTAATAGGTTCTGGAACGCCTAAACTATCTTCTTCGGGAAAAGCCAAATCAACATAGGGAATAACGCCTAGGACCGGGACGGCCGTAATCTCTTCCAAGAGGCGAATACCATCATCGAATAAGGTGATGTCCCCGCGAAATTTATTGACAATCAGTCCTTTTAGCCGATGACGTGCAAAAGCAGGCAGGAGCTTCGCTGTGCCATATAAGCTCGCAAAAATTCCACCACGATCAATATCCCCCACGAGGATCATCGATGCATCGGCATACTCAGCCATCCGTATGTTCGATAAATCGGTATGCATTAAATTCAGTTCAACGGGACTACCCGCGCCCTCGATGATAATGACATCATATTGCTGCGCCAGCTCATCATAAGCTTGCTGTACGATTTTGAAGAGTTCATCCCGGTTATCCCGAAAATGGCGACTTTCATAAGGTCCCTGTACTTGTCCCCGGACAATTAATTGGGAACGGGACGTCGTTTCGGGTTTGAGAAGAATAGGATTCATTTCCACACGGGGAGAGAGCCTAGCGCTCCATGCCTGAATGGCTTGCGCATACGACATTTCGTGCCCCTCGGACGTAATGAAGGCATTCAAAGACATATTTTGTGCCTTAAATGGGGCGACGCGGATGCCTTGATCAACAAGAAGACGACATAGTCCTGCCACAATCCAGGTTTTCCCAACATGAGAACTCGTTCCCAAAATGCTTAAAGCCCTGGCGGTCATGGACATGCTCCTTTAAGCCACATTGGAAGCCCAGCTACCACCATGATGACACCTTTAGCGCAGGACGATGCCACTTGATTAAATTTACCCAGTGCCCGAACAAAATCTTGTGTAAAAGAGTTTATGTCTAAGATGCCAAGTCCCGTTTCTTCACTGACAATCACAGTGTCCGCAGAACGGCGATGGATCTTCACTAAAAGATCTTCCCAATCCTTCATGATGGTATGCAGTGAATTCGTTGACGACCATAACGCGTCATCAGCGCTCGCATGACGTTTGTTAACTGGCGTATGCCTGGGATCATCAAGCATATTGCGCACAATATAGGGACCAACGCCATCCCAGAGTACGCCGTGGTCTGTGGGTAACGCTAGAATCCGATTGATGGGATTCACGGGTTCATTCCATACCGTCCATTGGGACGGTCGTCTCATTTGATGTTCTTTGATCTTTTCTTGCAACGTGGCATCATTCAACGCGTGATAGGATTCGTCTAGCGTTGCAATATAATCAACATCGCGGTAACCTAACGTCTTTACCATAAATTCCTCAGCCCATGCACTTTTTCCTGAGCTGTTTCCACCGATTACGAGCCACAAGGGCATTATTTGACTCCAATCTTTAACAGTTTGAATTCATTATAATAATAAGCTTGCAGGGATTCATCAGGAATCTAAAATCTAAATATACCTGATTTCCCCATTTAATGGTTGGTGGTCCATGATCGAATAGTCACAAACCCGCGAGTCCGTGTATCGGACTCAGTTTGTCATGACCATGACTTGTCGTGTTCACGATGGAAATCCACAACAAAAACCCTTCTTCATGCCGTTACCTCATGAGAAGGGTTTTTTCACCTGACAATCCCTGTTATTTTTTAGCCAGATTCCAAATGTATGCCGAAACATTACGCGATTGTGAACTCGATAATGACCCGGGATTAGTCGCGGGCATATTATGGGCTATAAACGCCTCCAATGCCGTTTCCGTGCCAAACCGCGAGACCACGGTGGGGGAAGCCGCCAACTTGGGTCCTTGACTGGTTCCCGCTCCCGCTTTTCCATGGCACGATTGGCATGTGGAGGCATAAAGTTTTGCGCCTTGCGTAAGACTCACCCCTGACGCATCGTTATGGGTGGTCGTATGCCCATTTGATGGATTATTGACTTTTCGATTCACCGTTTTGGTGGCGTGACGCGTATTCGATTCGGTTTTACGTGCCCCGTGATTACTTTGATGTGCCGGAGAGCTAGACTGGCTCCCGCACCCGCCAAGAAAACCCGAAAAGATTGCCGACAACACCAAAAGGGTTACAAGTGACTTTTTCATGATTCTCCCCCTTTGCTTGTATGGCTAGCGTAGCCGCCTTCCTAAAGACTTATGCACTCAAGTGACGGGTCTTGGGAGAAATAAGAATCCGGGACAGTGGATTCGAATCGGTTAACTAAATCCGTTATAATAGTGGCCATACGCAGCATGTCAGCCATAAAACCCTTGGGCCTTTTGTCATTATCCTCGCACAAGATTCAGTTGGTAGTCACGGAGAATATGGCCGAATGATATTTGGCATCAAGAGAACAAAAATAGAGAAGAGCCATCATGGAAAGCAAGAAAGAAAGAAAGGGAGGTCTTGAATGGAAGAGAAGGCAGACTTGAACTTCGGACTGGACAATGAATTAAAATCGCAAATTGATACGCAGCACGTTACGGAGGGGGCCTTATTTGGAACAGTTCCTCAAAAGGTCCTCAGTCCCGATGACACAAGGCAACTCGAGCGACTAGGATGGGTAAAACGTGATTACCGCGATCATCCCGTCATGGAACCACCCCAAGCCACACTCGATTGGGATCATTTAAGTGAACGTCATCGTGATGAAGTCCTCCACGCACTCAGTCATCGCCTTGTTGGGGGGACACCTTGGGTGGGCAATCAGCATGCGATTTTGGAAGAACTCATCGATTCGATTTGGGAGCAACGCCAGGAAGAAATTCGGGTGTTATTAAATGCGTGGGCTTTTGCAGCGGCATGGGCAGGACATCCGGATCACAACGACCGAGTGGTAGAAAGTCGACAGACCTTCTACTTTTATTCAGCATCCATGCGCGATGCCGCAGAGAAAGCTGTGGAATTAGCCGTTGCTGCTCCGGGTGATGATGACGAGTTTTGGCAATACATACAGGCTTTAGGGAACTAACCCCCTACTGGCCTATGTATTTAGCCATAAAGATTTCTGCTACCATTTTCCCGTCAATAACGAATTGATTAGGACGCCTGCCCTCCATCACAAATCCGTGGCGCTGGTAGAAATGCAAGGCTGAAACATTGGTTTCAAAAACGGAAATAGCAATTTTGGCGATCTCGTGCTGCCGCGCCCAGTGTTCAAGGACGTTAATCAGTCCCGTACCTCGCCCCTGACCACGAAATCCCGGACGAAGAACCATCCCCATAGTGGCCACATGTCGATTTTTCATGAATGTGCCCCGGATAGCTTCAAGGGTTCCAATCACGCGGTTATCGACTAACGCCACCAAAATTAGCTGAATCGCTGGATTCCGATTTTGTAGAATGTGGCGTTGTTGTTCGAGGGTGTAGTACTCTCCTTCGTTGGCAATAAAATGCCCTTCTTGCCCGACTTCCTTAATCACAGTGATAATATCTAATGCGTCCTCTTCAGTCGCTTCTCGAATCAGATAGGGACGACTATCGCGGTCGAAAAAAGTTACGGCGTCGACGGCCATATGTTGTTAATCTCCTTCTATGCTGCTGTCTGACGCTTGTTTCGCCGTGGTCCCCACAATATCCTTCTTTATACTCTTTACAATAATGAGAATGTCGATAGCGTCTTGGCCGTGACCGTCTCGGTGAACTCCCTACAAATTCTATACTCTTTATCCATGCCAAAGGAATGAAATAAGAATGGGCTGTCCTCTGATCTGCCCACCGTCCCCAGACATGAATGCCATAGGCGTCCCACTGAATATGACTCGCGTAAAAAGTTTTGTCATTCTTGAGCATCATCACATATTCTGTACGCATACAGACAGGATGAACGACACCACGAAAATCTATACTAATTCACCATCGCATGAGACATTACTTGTAAAAATCGTCGTAATATCTTTCCCATGGGAACAATATCCACTAAGAAACTATCATGGCCCCAGGGAGAATGTAATGTTTCAAAGCGCACATTAATCCCGGCGTCCCGGAGGATGTTGGCATGTTGCCGGATCTCGTCATAGGGATACAATTGATCACTAGTAATACCTACCATCCAGACAGGCACATTCCGGAGTTTTGACAGATCTCCCTCGCGCAAATCAAACCGGTCCATGGCTTCAGTAATTCGAATATAAGTATTCGCATCAAACCGTCGGACCAGCTTCTGTCCTTGGTACCGAAGATACGACGTAATTTGGAATTCATCGCGTTCGGGCGTCTGATATAATCGGCCAAATTTTGTCTCCATAGATTTGGGGCTTTGATAGGAAATCATATCCGCCATCCGTGCCAGGGCTAATCCTTGACTGGGATAGGCACCAGTCAAATAATAGTTCCCACCATTAAAATATGGATCTGACATAATAGCCTGACGTCCCACAGTGTGAAAGGCAATCGCCCACGGTGAATGCCAAATAGGGGAACCAATAGTCAAAATACCACGAAGGGTCTCTGGATACAGCATGGCGTAGGCATACGCCATCATCCCCCCCATGGAACCACCAATCACTAGGGGTTTGTCACGATCGCCCAAAACAGCGTCTATCAGAATCTTGGCTGCACGGGCCATATCGAATAAGGAAAGTTTAGGAAAACGCCCTCCATAAGGATGTCCATCTTCCGCAGGAGAATGCGGTCCCGTGGATCCCATGGCTCCTCCCAACACATTTAAAGAAATGACATGATATTGGTGTAAATCAATGGGCTTCCCAAATCCGACTAAATTATCCCACCAACCTGCACTATCTTGATAGGTATGACGGGTCACATGACTGTCGCCCGTTAAGGCATGAAAAATAATGATCGGGGTACCCTTTCCGATTTGTCCCCATTCCTCATAGGCGATGAGTAATTCCGGCAACACGTCGCCACTATCTAAGCGGAAAGGATCCGATGTTCGTAAAAACTGTAGGCGCGGCCATGGGAATCCTTGACTCAATTGCCAAGGCCATATAGGATACGGATATTTTGTCATTTTCATAGACACTATGCTAACAAATTGCCGTTAGAAACCAAAGACTTGCCCACAAAAAATCTTGACAAGGAATATCTCACCCTTTAGAATTTGTATAAAATTTCATAGTATTAGCGATGACTGAGACTAAAGATTGCCTCTTACGTCCAGCGAACGGTAGTGAGTGCAAGGCCGTCGTAAAGCAGTCTGTCCCATCTCATGAGTTCCCAACCAGACGGTTCCCTCCCGTTATCGAGGTATGAGATACACACTCGTGTAACCTCTGAGTGTGTAACTAAGGTGGTACCGCGACTCCCGTTCGTCCTTAGGACAATGGGGTTTTTTGTTTTCTAAGCATTGTGCTCGGTATGACCTATTTTTCATCAGATAACCTTCGGGAATCTTGGAGTGGAAAGGCAGGAAAAACCGGATGTCCAAAAAAATTGTTGTCGTAGGACCGGGCAATATCGCACATGCTATTGTCTCGAGATGGTTACGTGTAGCACATGCTCATATTTATGTATTAGCTCGTTCCAAGACATATCTAACCAAAGGTTGGAGTGCTGAAGAACAAAAGGTTGTGACATTTGATCCGCAAGTGATTATTGATGCGGATTTGGTCGTCTTTGCCGTAAAACCTAAGGACATGATCGCAACCATTGCCCAATTGAAACCCTTAATTTCTAAAACCACCACCGTGTTATCGGTCGCCGCAGGCATTGCTATTGCTCAAATTCGCCAATTATTGCCGGAACAGGGTATTGTTCGTACGATGCCCAATATCTGTTCAGAAATAGGCACCTCGGTAACGGGTATTAGTTTCGATCAGGTATCCGAAGACCGTAAAGAATGGATTTTGTCCCTTTTGAATCTCCTAGGGCATGTTGTGGAAATGCCCGAACATCTGTTAAACCCCATGACGGCCTTGTATGGAAGTGGCCCAGCTTACGTCTACGTGTTCTTACAATCAATTATCCATGCTGCCGAGGATCTTGGAATCCCTGCTGATCAAGCCCGTGAACTGGCTGCTTACATGGTGCAAGGTGCTTCGCAATTGGCCTTAGTCGATAGCGATAAAAGTTTACAACAATTGGTAGAGCAAGTTGTTTCCCCAGGTGGAACAACCGAAGCCATGCTGAAAGTCCTCGATCAATCCGGATGGCAGGATATCATGCATCAAGCCCTAAAAGCGGCCGGCGAGAGAGCCACCCAATTGGGCGGCATCCCTACTCGCGCTTAGACTTGACTCGTAATGGCCGTTGCTAAGGCACCTTGCAATCCCGAATCCTTTCCAAGTTGTGCTAAATTTATGGAAACCGCTTGAAACAGCTCTTTCATACTATAGTCCGCCGTAAATGTTTTGATGGTGTCCAACCACTGAGGTTGGTTCACCACAACCCCTCCGCCAAGGATTATGGCTTGAGGATTAAAAAGATTCACGAGATATGACAATCCTAAGCCCAGATATTTTCCAGCCTCAAAAAGAATGGATTGACATGTCTCATCACCTTGCCGTGCTCCCTCAAATACGGCGGACGTATTGATTACCGAAAGACTTTTCAGATAGCGGCTGTGGTTGGCTTGTTCTAATGCGGCTTTTTGTATCGCCGTTCCCGAGGCCAATGTTTCCAGGCAGCCATGACGGCCGCAGCGGCATAACGGGCCATCGGGTTTCAAAACAATATGACCGAGTTCCCCAGCGTTCCCTTGGATTCCCGCATAACGGGATCCGTTAGCGACAATACCGGCACCAATTCCCGTCGACACGGTCACGTAAACAAAATGCTGTAGCCCCTGTCCGGCTCCAAAAAGCCATTCGCCAATAGCTGCTGCGGTCGCATCATTTTCTACCGCGGTAGGACGACCTGTGCGCAGTGTTAATCCAGCTTGTAAATCCAGACCTTCCCAAGAAGGCAAATTCGCCGTTTTTAATAGCTTTCCTCCATCAAGAGGTCCAGGCGATCCAACTCCCACACAGGAAATCGATTCTAATGCAATGTGTGCTTGATGACACAAATGTTGAATTTCCTGGGCTATGGCATCTAATGCATCACTGCCTGAATGCCAATCCGCTGTCACTAACCGACTTTCAAATAAAATTTTCCCTGTCTCTGTTCCAATTCCTATCGCAATTTTGGTGCCGCCAATATCGACACCAGCAAAGTATGCCAACAGGAAACCTCCTTAATTAAGCCATTAAACGACTGAAAATCTTTGAAAAACACGTTGTCTATGCTCAAAGTGTGAACTGCTTCCAAGGTCTGATTATTTCATCATCTATAATGGGGCAAGTTGCCAATCCCTGCAAGGACTACTAAAATGATTAAAAGATGAACAGCCTACATACCGAGCCCATTGTCTTCACAAGTTCAGGCACACATCGCAACACCACTAATAAAGGAGCGTTGTCATGACCCCCACGGAGTTAGACTTATTATCCATTAACACCATTCGAACTTTAGCGATCGATGCTGTTGAAAAGGCCAAATCTGGCCATCCTGGTTTACCTATGGGTGCTGCGCCCATGGCTTATGTTTTATGGACAAAATTTCTTAAACATAATCCCCATAATCCCAAGTGGTTAAACCGGGATCGATTTATTTTGTCGGCCGGTCACGGTTCCATGCTACTTTATGCTCTCCTTCATTTAACGGGATATGACTTATCTTTGGACGAGCTGAAGCATTTTCGCCAATTAGGCTCAAAAACACCTGGCCACCCTGAATATGGTCACACGCCTGGGGTTGAAACCACTACCGGACCGTTGGGGCAAGGATTTGCCACAGGTGTCGGAATGGCGATGGCCGAACGGTATTTGGCAGCCCGTTATAATCGCCCAGACTTTCCGATAATAGACCACTATACCTATGCCATTGTATCCGACGGCGATTTAATGGAAGGCATCAGTTCCGAAGCAGGATCTCTTGCTGGCCATTTAAAACTGAACAAATTAATATATTTGTACGATGATAACCATATTTCTATTGAGGGCAATACAGATATTGCTTTCTCTGAGAATGTGTTAGAACGCTTCGATGCCTACGGCTGGTACACGGACCGTGTAGAAGACGGTACCGACGTTAATGCTATCGAACAAGCCATTAAGCGAGCCCAACAACAAGATCGTCCTTCTTTGATTGCTGTACGAACCCACATTGGTTACGGCAGTCCCCACAAGCAAGACAAAGCTTCAGCTCATGGATCACCTCTGGGCGAAGAGGAAGTTAAACTGACTAAGGAAGCCTATGGTTGGCCTGAAGACAAGACGTTTTACATTCCTGATGAAGCCTTAAAACACTTCCGTGAAGCCGTGCCCAAGGGTCAACAAGAAGAGGCCCAGTGGAATCAACTATTTTCCGCCTATCAAGAACGTTTTCCAGAATTAGCTCGCGAATTAACGCAAGCATTTGATCATATTCTTCCCGAAAATATTTTTGAAGATTTGCCCTCTTTCAATCCGGGTGAAATGATTGAAACTCGCGCCGCGTCTGGAAAAGTTATTAATGCTATTGCTCCTCATTTCCCGAACTTAATCGGAGGATCGGCGGACCTGGGTCCCTCGAATAACACCACGATAAAAGATGGTGGCGATTTCTCGGCGGAAAATCCCAGCGGCCGTAATTTACACTTCGGTGTGCGCGAACATGCGATGGGCGCCGCATTAAATGGTATGTCACTGCATGGCGGCTTACGCGTGTACGGAGGAACCTTCTTAATCTTCAGCGATTACATGAAGCCGGCTATACGGTTGTCCAGTCTTATGCATCAACCGGTCATTTATATCTTGACCCATGATTCTATCGGATTAGGCGAAGACGGTCCTACCCATCAGCCTATCGAACAATTAGCTGCATTACGGGCCATGCCCAATATTCTGGTTATTCGTCCGGCGGATGCCAATGAGACCAAAGAAGCCTGGAAAGTCGCATTAACCACGACGGATAAACCCATCGCCTTGGCCCTCACACGCCAAAAAGTTCCCACATTACCTGCAGACAAAACCGCCTCATTACGACAAGGTGGATATATCTTGGCCGAAAACTCGCCCCATCCCGAACTTATTCTTATGGCAACAGGTTCCGAAGTGGGTATTGCCTATGCCGCCTATGAAAAACTTGCTCAAGAAGGTATCTTAGTCCGCGTCGTCAGCCTGCCTTCATGGGAATTATTTGCTGCCCAGCCCAAAGATTACCAGGACCATGTTTTACCGCCTCATGTGACCAAACGCATTGCGATAGAAGCCGCATCAGCCTTTGGCTGGGAACGTTTTGTGGGTGCAGAGGGCAAAATTATTGCCATGACAACTTTCGGAGCATCCGGCAAAATTGAAGACCTTATGGAGCACTTCGGCTTTACAACACAACACATTATCGACGAAGCGCATCAATTACTGCACCGTTAAACTAAGGGGGATGGTTATGACCACAGCAATTCACCGTCTCAACGAGTTGGGACAAAGTATTTGGTATGACAACATTCGGCGCGGCATCATTGATTCCGGAGAACTAGCCCATCTCATCGCTCAAGGAATATCCGGCGTGACCTCTAACCCAACGATTTTTGAAAAGGCCATTAATGGGTCCAATGACTATGATGATGCCTTACGAAAATTGGTGGCAGAACGCAAATCGCTTCAGGAAATTTATGACACACTCGTGCTCGAAGATATTGCACGGGGCGCCGATTTATTGCGACCGGTTTATGACCGGACCCATGGTGTCGATGGTTACATTAGCGTGGAAGTCCCGCCGACAATGGCCCAAGACACTGACAAAACTATCGAAGAAGCCAGACGCCTCTTTCACACATTGGCACGGCCCAATGTGATGATTAAGGTGCCAGCGACTCCCGAAGGGATTCCCGCTATCAGGCAATTATTATCCGAAGGCATCAATATCAATGTGACCCTGATTTTTAGTCTAGAAGCTTACGAAGAGGTCATGGATGCCTATTTATCCGGACTGGAAGACCGTTTAGCCCAGGGTCAACCGATTGACCGCATTGCATCAGTGGCCAGCTTTTTCGTCAGTCGAGTGGATACCCTCGTCGATCGTTTAATAAAGGAAAAGGGGTTACCCGAATCCCTCTTAGGGAAAGCAGCCGTGGCAAATGCTAAACTGGCCTATGAGTTATTCTTAAAATACTTCAATAGTCCCCGCTTTGAAGCCTTAAAGAACCACGGGGCTATGGTTCAAAGGCCATTATGGGCATCCACCAGTACCAAAAATCCTGCCTACCCCGATCTCTTATATGTCGACACGTTAATTGGTCCGGACACGGTTAATACCTTGCCTCCACAAACGGTTTCGGCAGTTCTCGATCATGTTAAAGTCGCACGCACTGTCGATAAAGATCTCGATGAAGCTCATCACGTTATTCAGGAACTTGAATCGCATGGTATCTCGATGAAAGCTGTCACTGACCAACTCCTGCAAGAAGGGGTCGACAGTTTCTCCGCCTCATTTGTCACCCTATTCCAAGGTCTTCGCCGCAAACGGGCTGAAATTACTGGAGAAGCTGAACCATTCGATTGGAATCAAAACATTCTGCGGTCGACGGCTTCGGAAACCGTATCCCATCTGAATCAACAAAAAGCTGTGCAACGGGTATGGCAACATGATGCTTCTTTGTGGAAATCAGAACCGGAACATCAAGCCATTATAAAGAATGCGTTAGGATGGCTCTCTGTCCCGGAAGCTGTAGCCAAAGACGCCAAGAATCTCAAAGCATTCACTAAACAATTAATCGACGAAGGATATACCGACGTTGTTGTGCTGGGAATGGGCGGCAGCAGTTTAATCTCCGATGTACTCCGGCACATTTTCCCCGCCCCCGCTCCCTATTTAAAACTGCAGATTCTCGATTCGACCAACCCAGATGCAGTTCTCGCTTTGAAAAATAATTTACCATTGGCCACAACCGTCTTTATTGTGGCCAGTAAGTCAGGCACGACCACTGAACCCCAGGAATATTTCCGTTACTTCTTTGACGCCGTGAGTCATGTTAGCAGCAAACCGGGAGAACACTTCATTGCCATTACCGATCCCGGTACAGCTCTCGTATCGGAAGCCGAACATTACCAGTTTCGTAAAATCTTTCTCAATCCAGCAGATATTGGCGGGCGCTATTCCGCCTTGTCATGGTTTGGCATGGTTCCTGCCGCCTTATCTGGTGTCGATATCGATGCCCTCTTGTTAAATGCGCAGGAGATGCAGCAAATGTGCAAGGTGGACGACGTCTTAGAAAATCCCGGCGCACTCTTAGGCGCTTTAATGGGTTCGTTTGCCAACAACGGACGGGACAAAATGACCCTGCTCATGCCTAAAGCACTGAGTGCCTTCTCCGACTGGATTGAACAATTGCTTGCGGAGTCTACCGGTAAAGAAGGCAAAGGCCTATTACCTATCGCCCACGAACCATGGCTACCCGTTGAAGACTATTCTTCTGATCGCTTGTTTATTGCTTATCAATTCGACAGTGAACCGGATAACGAATTAATGGAACACGTTAACGAGCTACGTCAGCATGGTCATCCTGTGATTATTTTGCCTATGGCTAACCGCATTTCCTTGGGTGGTGAATTATTTAGGTGGGAATTTGCCACGGCCATTGCTGGCTCAGTCTTGGGAATTGATGCGTTTGATCAGCCCAATGTCCAGGAAAGCAAAGATAATACCAAACGTGTTCTAAAGCAGTTTGAAACGGAAAAAGTGTTACCAGCTGTGACAGAACTTGGCCAACTCGACCAAATGCGCTGGTCTGCTGCGCATTTGTCCACGAGTCAGTCAGCACTCGGCGATGTGCTCAAATCGCTGTTAAATACCCATCAAGCCGGTGATTATGTTGCCATCATGGCTTATGTCAATCCTACTGAAGAAAATTGGGCGCAGTTACAGGAAGTCCGCGCAATTATCGGTCGAAATTGGAAGCTTCCCACAACGTTAGGATTCGGCCCCCGCTTTCTCCACAGCACCGGACAACTGCATAAAGGCGGGAACGACCATGGTCTATTTATCCAACTCGTTGCGATGAAAGGTGAAAAGGTGTTGATACCTGGCGAACCCTTTGACTTTCTCACCTTAATGCAGGCGCAAGCTATTGGAGACTACGAGGCGTTGCAAGCGCATGGAAGACGGGTTGTCCGAATTTTGTTTGACGGGGAATTGGCTCCAGGATTGGCGCAACTCGCCGAAGTTCTTCAAACCATTAACGTAAAGTGAGGCGATGAATATGAAAATTGGCATGATTGGATTGGGACGGATGGGCGGAAATATGGTAAAGCGGTTAGTACTAGGCGGCCACGAAGTGGTCGCCTACGACCGCAACCCTGAGCCCGTTAAAGAGTTACAGGAAGAAAATGATGTCCAAGGAGCTTCTTCAATTCCCGAACTCGTTAATTTTTTAGAACCGCGGCGCGTTGTATGGATGATGGTTCCAGCTGGTGATCCCACGGAGCAGACCCTCGAAACGCTGCTCAGTCTCTTATCACCGGGCGACATTATTATTGACGGCGGAAATTCCAATTTCCGCGATTCCATGAGGCGAGCTAAACTCTGTCGTGCCCAGCAAATTGAATTCATTGATGCCGGAACCAGTGGAGGAATTTGGGGGCTCGCTAACGGCTATTGCCTTATGGTCGGGGGAGAAAACGATGCCGTCCATTATTGCGAGCCGGTCTTTAAGACATTAGCTCCCGAAAATGGCTATCTTCACACCGGGCCAGTTGGTTCCGGCCACTTTGTTAAGATGGTTCATAACGGCATAGAATACGGGTTGTTGCAAGCGTACGGAGAAGGATTCGAGATTCTTAAGGAAAGCCAATTCCCGTTAGATCTTCCCGCCATCGCCGCTTTGTGGAATCACGGTAGTGTGGTGCGCTCGTGGCTTTTGGAATTGCTCGAACAAGCTTATGCTCAAAATCCTGATTTGAAGAATATCCGCGGCTATATTGAAGATTCCGGGGAAGGAAGATGGACGGTGGAAGAAGCCATCAATGAGAATGTTCCGGCTCCTGTCATTACCGCCTCATTATTTGCTCGGTTTGCGTCACGACAAGAAGAATCCTACGGAGCCAAAGTGATCGCCGCTTTGCGAAACGCCTTTGGTGGTCATCCCGTTAAAACAGAATAATTTCCCGCGCGAAAGGATTGAATGCCCTCATGACCGATGCTCACAGTGTGACAAATCCGCTACGCGAAGGACTCGTAGAAAGCCGTCGTCCCCAACCTTTCACCATGATTATTTTTGGTGCGGCGGGTGATTTAGCTCATCGCAAATTATTCCCGGCTCTTTACAATCTGATGGTTGATCATTGGCTCCCACATCAGGTCAATGTTGTAGGATTTTCCCGACAACCCTTTGATGACGATGCGTTTCGCGCTGAAGTGGAACAATCCATCAAGCAATTTTCTCGCCAGCCACTGGACCCCAATATTTTTCAACACTTTGCCAAAGGCATGCATTATATCACCGCAAATTTCAATGATCCGGAAGCCTATGTCGAGTTGCGCAATGTCTTAACCCGGTTGAATGAAGAACAGCATCTACCGGGAAATTATCTCTTTTATTTAGCCACTCCCCCGGCATTTTATCCGATTATTGCAGAACAGATTGGTCAAGTGGGTCTTAATGTCTCGCCTAGTCCCAACGGATGGGTTCGCATTATCGTTGAAAAGCCGTTTGGCCATGATCTGGCCTCCGCTTTAGAGCTGAATGCGCAACTGCACAAAGTCTTCGAGGAAAAACAAATTTTCCGTATTGACCATTATCTGGGCAAAGAAACCGTTCAAAATATCTTAGTCTTTCGGTTTGCTAATGGAATTTTCGAGCCCCTATGGAATCGTCAATATATTGACCACGTCCAAATTACCGTGGCGGAATCACTCGGCATTGAAGGACGCGGAACGTATTATGACACAGCAGGAGCCCTACGAGACATTGTCCAAAATCACATGATGCAACTTTTGGCGATGATTGCCATGGAACCACCTGTGGCGTTTGAGGCCGATGCAGTCCGTGATGAAAAAGTCAAAGTGTTGCGCGCCATTAGGCCCTTATCCACCCGGGATATTGCTATGCACACTGTGAGAGCCCAATATGACGAAGGCTATATCGAAGGAATCAAGGTGCCTGGCTTCTTAGATGAACCAGATATTCCTTCAGATAGCCGAACCGAAACCTATATTGCCATGCGTCTTCTCATCGATAATTGGCGTTGGGCCGGAGTCCCCTTCTATTTACGCACTGGAAAACGGCTCGCCAAACGCGCCACAGAAATTGCCATTCAGTTTAAAAAGGCGCCCCACCGGTTCTTTAGTCAGACTGCTACACCAGATTTAGAACCCAACTTACTCACCTTGAAAATTCAACCCGACGAAGGCATTGCTCTCCGTTTTGGTGCCAAAGTGCCAGGACCGATTGTGCGTATTCGCACTGTCAACATGGATTTTCTTTATGGAACATCGTTTGCCGACCAGGCTCCAGAAGCCTATGAGCGTCTGTTGCTCGATGCGATGATTGGGGACTCCACCTTGTTCACCCGAAAAGATGAAGTCGAAGCCGCGTGGACCCTCGTCAATTCGATTCTTAACGGCTGGGCCCGCGCTAAAGGTCCAATCCCGACCTATGAGGCCGGGACATGGGGGCCTCCCGAGGCTGACGAATTGATCGCGCGCGACGGATTTCGTTGGCGTCGACCGTAAAATTTTCAATGTGGGGGAATTCTTGTGGAGAGTCAAACACTGCACTGGGATCATCCAAATATCAAAGGTCCTGAGCTTCTGGAACTGTTGCGCACCTCCGTCCCGCAATCACTAGGGGGCGTAATTCCGGTGACAGCGACCGTTCTGACCTTGGGACTCTATGTGAAGGGAATCCCAACCACGGACTGGATAGGCTTTGCCGGCAAAATTGCCCGGGTACATCCCGCACGGGTTTTAATTATTAATCCTATATCTGCGGACGGAGATGACACTTCTACCCAAGTAGACGCTCAACTTTCCGCCACCATTACCTACCGCAGACCCAATGATCCGCCGATTTTATTCTCAGAGTGTGTGCAGATGAATCTGAAAGGAGGCTTGGCTAATCACTGGATTGATCTGGTGCAGTCGTTGATTAAATCAGATCTCCCAGCCTATCTCTTGTGGCTCGGGGTTCCTCCCCTGCCCGGATTTCGTTGGGATCTTTTGAGTACTGGGTTTACGCATTTGGTGATTGATACAGAGCAGACGGGTCTTGGTCCATGGAAAACGGCGATTCTCACGGGAAAACCGCTAGGAATGGTCGTGGATGATCTTTATTGGCAACGCCTGGGTTTATGGCGTGCCCATTGGGCTAACTTGACCGATTATCCCGAAGGGCTACGGACCCTAACACATCCGGACAAAATTGTGATTGAGTGGCCTGTGTCCAAGTCTACGGGTTGGCGCTTATTAGTGGGATGGCTCATGGATCGGCTGCATTGGCAGGTTGTCGATGTTGAACCTACTTATATGACTATAACAACCGAGCATGGACAAATCATTCCGATCGAAATCCATAACGCGGATGATCCGGCCTTTTCTTTTTACCATGGCCCATATATCCTATCTTCGCAAGAAGTCGAGGATGAACTGCAATCAAAGCTCCATCAAGGTTCGGAAGTGTTATATGAAATGGTCGATCCCTGTAATATTGCCGATCCGGTTACAGACGTGGTCAAGTTGCTCAACCGCGGTCACGACCAATTATTCGATCAAGCCTTGACAGCATTAATTCTCAATGAACGGGTATAGACTATTTCCATCATGTGCACGCCATAATGATAACGGGTAATTTGTTAAAGGGAGACTAGATTACGATGCCACGAGGCCATATCCATATTTCCCCTTCTCTTGAGGACGTTGTCGACAATCTGACGCATTGGCTCATTGAAGAAGCACACAATGCTATTCAAGATCACGGGCATTTTCGTCTTGCCCTATCAGGAGGCAGCACGCCTAAAGCACTCTATTCGTATCTCGCTCAGGAACCGTATCAAAGCCAAATCGATTGGTCACGGACCGAAATCTTCTTTAGCGATGAGCGCGATGTTCCCCCGACTCATCCAGATAGTAATTATCAAATGGCTAATAAGGCTTTATTAGCCCGTCTCAAAACCCCACCATGGGCTATCCACCGCTGGTATACAGAATACTCGCCGCCCTTAGCCTTAGCAGATTACCGTGCCCATCTCACGGCGAATGGCACAGCATCCTATCCCCCGTCATTAGATGTGATCTTGCTCGGGCTCGGACCAGAAGGACACACGGCTTCGTTGTTTCCCGATCAACCTGTCCTTCAAAGCCACGATATTGTCGCGCATGTTTTTGTGCCAAGCCACCACTCGTGGCGTTATACCTTTACCCTGCCGCTTATTAACCACGCACATCAGATCGCGTTTTTAGTGACAGGAGAAAGCAAACAGGCGATTATTTCCGAACTCTTTTTGGAACACTGTGATGTTCCGGCGGCACGCGTAAACCCGGTTCATGGTGAACTGCACTGGTTTCTTGATAAGGCCAGTGCTAAAGCGATATCCCAGTCTTAAACAGATATCGGGTTCTCGTAATCCGGGTCTTGGTGCCTAATTGATTTGACCTACAGCACTCTTTTTGGGAATAAAGAGCGCGCATAACGGAGACGTCGTTCATATTCCTGGTCGTTCGGTACGACGGCCCAGCGCACCAGGGAGAGATTGCTCGCTACCAACGGAGAAAAGGGAAATGGCTCCGATTGCGCCACTTTTCGCGAGTCTACAAAACGAAGGAATAAGCATCCCACAGTATTCTTGGGTGGCAAAGAAATTTGGATCATTTCCTGATCAATATGTTCGAAGTGCATAAGCCACCGCCTTAATCCCCTGGATTCCATAGCTGGAAACTCCCCTAAGCAACCATATGAATCCAGGACACCTCTTTCTCATCCTCCACACCCATTATACGCTGTATGCTTTGAGGGCGGCGCGATAAATCATATACCTATTGGCAGCTTTCGTATTCTAAATTATGAGAACCGCCAGAGGCTTGTCGTGTTCTCTACTCTTTAGATACGCCGACAATCTTACTCGTGAACTCAGAGTTAAGGTTTTCTTCCCATGACCGTTTTGGTTGTTCGCAATCATATCCCATATTCATGGTAAAAAATTGGGCAGGAATTCTCCCAAAAAATTCTGATATTCTTCAAGTGCCGCAATTTCCACGATGCGGCGCGATTTTAAAGGAGGGTCAGATGTGAAACAATGGTGGAATACCCGGGGACAAAAACTCGTCGCCAAATTGAGAGATCCAAAAGGAAACGTCTTTATCGAAAATGGTATCTGGATCATTATCGTAGTGCTCGCGTCGTAGGTGATAATGCGAGAGCCTACGGATCGTCCGAGAAAGACTCGTCCCAGGTGGCGCAATGGGATGTGCCAGGGACCGTCTACTCGGATGGACGTTGGGCTGCCCCCACGGCCACTGGGCAGACTTCCTCTCCCGCGCTGCGCCACGTCACCGTAATGTGTCGGCCGGGATGACAGACAATGCGTTCGACCACCGACTGAATCCACGGCCGGGCGGTGGTGACGTCAGCGGTTAATGCCGCTTCCAATTGCGGAATCAGGGCCGCGACCCGCGCCGCCAGCCGTTGCGGATCGTCCAGTTGCGGCCAAGGCGCATGTAATACGGCTTCGCACTCGGCTTGTTCTGCGAGCAAGCGGGCTTTCGCCTGCTTATATTCGTCAATCGTATACGCTCCGGCGAGGGCCATCTCCTCGGCACGCGCCAGCATAGCTGGGATCGCCGCCAGCCGTTGCGCCGCCCGGTGCCGCGCGGCTTGGGCTTGAGCCATCACGGGATCATCCCCTAACCATCGGGCTACCTGCTCGGGCGTCGGAGCGGTTTGGACTTGCCGGAACTCCTCACGCAAAGCCCCCAAGACGGCGGCATCCAGATCGGCGACCGGGATTTTGGTCGCGGTGGAGCATTGTCCTTTCGTGTGATAGGCCCGACAACAATAGACCGGGGCCCGGCGACCGTCGGGTTGCCGCCGCCCGGTCCGCACCACCACCATCGAGGCGCCGCACGCCCCACACCGCACCAACCCGGAGAACAAATACGGCGAATCATGGGTGCGTCGCCCCAGGCTCTGCCGAATTCGGAGACGATCTTGTGCCCGATTCCACGTCTCCCGATCAATAATCGCCGGGTGCGTGTCCCGAATGATTTGCGGCGTCTGGCGCCGGACATGCGTGTGCCCCTCCCGATCCGTCTCCTGAATCCATCGTCCATAGATGGTATCCCCCACATAGGCTTCCCGCCGCAAGAGGCGTTCCACGGTTCGGACATCCCACGTCCCTGTGCGCCCGCGTTGACCGGGAATTCCGGCCGCATTGAGGCGTTGCGCAATGGCCCGAAACCCCAATTGGTCCTGAAGATACCACTGAAAGATCTGTTGCACTACGGGCGCTTCCTGGGGATCGGGCACCCAGGAATCCCCATGCGGTCGATAGCCAAACGGCCGTTCTCCATGCCGTTTACCTTGTTTGGCGCGTTCGGCTTGGCCGCCCTTGACTTTGCGGGATAGCTGCCGTCGAAAGTAATGGGCAAACATTGCCAGCATCATCATTTTGAGTTCACCATCCGGCGTTGTGAGGTCGAGATCGTCTGACACACTGGCAAACCGACAGCCGACGCGCTGCAATTCTTCCAAAAACAACATGGTCGATACCATGTCGCGGGTCAACCGATCCAATTCATTGACGACAATGCACTGGATCTGATCCCGTTGCACCCGCGCCAAAATCTCGCGCAATTCCCGGCGATTCGATCCGCCGGATTGCACATATTCGACAATATCCACGAGGTCCCAGTGGCGGTCGTGGCAATAAGCCCGAATCCGCGTGCGCTGGGCGGCAAAACTATAATGGGCATCCGTGGCTTGTTCTTTCGTCGAGACCCGGACGACACCTAAGACTCGCATGATGCATTCTCCTCCCCCTGCCCGGCATTATCGCGAGAACGCGCGTCCGGATCAAGACTGGGGATCGCCATCGGGGATTGTCGGGCGCGGGGCCAGAGCACATCGCGGAGCAACGCGTCCCAATACTGATGAGCCTCAGCCCTCGTCAAATGATTGGTACAGTGCACAATGACTGGGAATCGGGATGATGTCGCCACGGAAGAATCGACTCCTTTCACACATTTCGCCGTGTTGGTGTCTGATCGATCACAGAGCATTTCATCTCAGAACGGCGTCTCGGGAATACGACCACGCCGGGCTCCCGTGCGTACACAGGGAAGACCGGCGTGGTCAGCTTTTCGGGGCCGTAGGCCGCCTATGCGGTAGCAGTGGATGGACGAGGTTCCGCTATCAGGTGTTTTGTTGATTCTTCCAGGCCTCGATAATATAGGTCCAAAGCGATTCTTGCGAAACAATGGGAGCTTGGATGCGAATGGGTTCAGTGGCATCAGCGGGTAGAAATAACGCATCACCTTTCCCCAATAGGGTTTCCGCGCCCGGGCGATCCAAAATGACCTGAGAATCTGATGTGGAAGATGTCAGCAGGGCAATGCGAGTGGGCAAATTGGCTTTTAAGGGCGAACTAATGATATTGGCTAACGGATGTTGGGTGGCAATCCACAGATAAAACCCGGCTCCTCGGGCTTTTTGCCCTAATCGGCCAATGTTCCGTTCAAACTCTTTCAGCGTCTCCTTGTCCAGATGGTCCTTGAGATCTTTGTATTCATCGATCACTAACAGACGATAGGGCAAGGATAAGATGCCTCGCTGCCGTGCAGTAATTAAATCAGGGACTTTTAATTTGGCAAATTGTTTGTACCGGGTTTCTTGTTCATCGGCCCATTGTGCGACAAGGGCGACAACATCTTCCGGGTCAAGCAACACGGCATCAACATGCGGCATGTGATAAATCCAGGGAAAGGATGATCCCGCTTTGGGATCCACGACCGTAATCCGCAAATCCGACGGAGACATCGTAATCGTGATACTGGTGAGCATGGAGGAAATAACCGTCGTTTTGCCGCTATTCGTAGACCCTCCAATCAGGCAATGGGGCCATGTGGTAATATCCGACCACACAACACGGCCATTCGGAGTCACGCCCAAACAAATGGGAACCGCCATGCGTTGAATTTTCTGCCGATCATCGGGATCCGTTCGTGCCAACGCCGTCACCAGATCCACAAATTGGCGATCCGGACGGGGACGTTCCACGGCAATGACCCCGGGTTCGCCATCCACATAGGTCATGCGCAAAGGCAGATTCCCATGCCCCAATTGCCCCGCGAGCGTGGCGGATTCCGCCAAAATGCGTTTGGCTAACGCCGCCGGGGGGCGAATCTTGGCGACATCGACCGTGAGACCCCGTTGCCCGCCGATGGCCTCCACATCAGGGAACCCTAAGTGCGCTAACACCTGCACGACTTCCTGCACCCGGTCCGCGGGAAGCGGCGTCGTCAACAAGGGCAGGGGATTCGGCGCGGCAGACCGAAGATCCTGCCACGTCAATCCCTGCGCACCCCATCGCGTGGTATCCGATAACCCATCCTGCGTCGTCCGGGAGGCCGGAGAGGGTAAGTCGCCAGAGACGACCTGTTGGGACGGTCCGTGTTGGGGATCCCGTCCCCGGTGCACCACGCCTTCATCCGAGACCGTCCACGATCCGGGGACTCCCGCGTGATGCAAAGCGATTTCCGCCCATTGCGTTGCCCATTGCATCCAGGCTTGCATCATCTCCGCATCAAAACCATGGGACCACGCCGGATGGACGCCGCCGCCGTCCGCGACAATCTGAATCCGGCGCACAGGGCCCCCGTCCGGCCCGGTCATCCAGATGGCGTCGCCCAAACTCCGAGCCAATCCCGCATCCAACACGTGGGCCACCGTTTGCCACGTCGGATCGATGCCCGTGGAATTTCCCCCGGCCGTCCATGTCCGATGATACCGGTGAAAGGCTTCCGTCACCCATGATGGCTGATGAGTCAGCGTACCCAGCACAATCATTGGCCATCGCCAGAGCATCCAGTCCCGCCAGGTCTGGCCGTTGCGAACCGACGCCGGCGTGTGATAGAGCCATGCCAGTGTCCCGATGAGCACCCACAGGCCGCCGAGTCCCAAGCCCACGCCCCATCCGATGGCTCCCCACGCGATAGGAACATGATGTGAGGGCAACATGACTCCTCTCAGAGAAGAATGCCGTCCCGGAATCCGTCCCAATGTCCCGGGTGGCCGAGGGACGGAAAACGGTAACGGAGACCACAGGGCGTGCCAGGCCGCCGCGCCATTCCACGGCACCGCCGGAACCCAATGATGGATGGCCGCCACATGCCACCCCAACCCGATCATCACCAACAAAATGAGCCACGCCCACACGATGGCAACGCCTCCTTGTTCATCGGGGCTCAACCCGAGCGTCCGCTGACCCTTGGGGATCTATCCTGGGCTGCTAGTCAAAGGCATCCCCGGAACCACCCAGGGCAGACGGCACCCTCCGCAAAAGCAAGCGAGATGCCCCTGCATCAGGCATCTCGGCAATTTAACTCGGTTAACCTCGTTACAATGCAGTTACAAGTTCCGCAAGTGAGGCGACCATTGCATCCCTTCCACCAAATCGCGCCAATTCCACCGAACGCGCTGCTCATCCCCAATGAAATCTGGGAGGGCTTGGCGCACACGATGATACAAAGTTTCCGGATCCAGTTGAGCCGCAATCATCTCCACATCATGTGAATCGTGCCCAATCCAACGTCCCAACTTACTAATAACCCAATCATACGGATCGAGCCATCCCACCCGCAAATGCCTAAATTCCCAATTGCTCCATTGAATCCGGTCTTCCCAATCTTCTGGCATCCACATAACACTACCCGCACGAAACGAAATGCCAATTTGCTCGGCCATTTGAATCACTTGCTCCGAAGGAACCGAGGAAGTCAACAAAATCCCATCGAGATCATCGGTTTCTCGAATCGTTGTGGGATTATAAAACGCTAATGCAGCGCCTCCAACCACAATAATGACCGCCTCAGCATCAGGTGGCCACGCTGAATGACTATCAAGCATTTTAAGAGCCTGATGAACATTGTCCTGATTTGTTAAAAACATTTCTTCAAGTCTCCTCTAAATCGGTTCGGATCTCTCGATCCCGTTTGTATTCGGGATTAAGGGTCGGCAATCAATCCAGCCCTGCCCCCATCGTGTTTGAACACGGCCTTTGGCCGCGGCATCGATCGCGACGCGCAGATACATGACCCGGCGTTCGAGGCGCAACCAATCTCGCACCGGGCGGGATGGCCACTGCACGAGACTTTTCCAAAAGTCCGGCGGCCAAGTGGTCATCAAATAGGATGCGAGAGCCCACGTGGTGTCATTCGCATAATATCCCCAATGTAACGCCCCCCAAAACCATAACGCTTCCCGAATGGCCACCTGTTCATCGGGGGATGCTACCTCATATCCGGCCAAGACATCCGTGAACACCGCAGCATCACTCATCAGGAGCCACGGACCTTCCCAGACAGTGATCCGTGGGACAACCTGGGCCATCTGACGCAAGTGGTTCCAGGTCGCGCGGGTCCCGGGCAACGGGGTGCGCCATTGCTCGTCACGGGTCACCTTCGCAATTTCTTGTCCCATGACTTGGCGTAAGCCCGTTAACGACCAACGCACGGGAATCCATTGATAAACATTATTCCCCGACACCGCGGTCCCTCCCGATCCTGGTGTTAAGAACGTCACGTTTGAGCTGATTGTATCACGTCCGGCGCCCCCGATGCCTCAGTCCAATGAACTTGCTCACCGCCGAAACCTGACGGATTGAGGTCCTGGTTCGGCGTCCATTGTGTACTCACCACATCTTACGCCGATCGCTCTAGACGTGGTTTCGGACTGTTTCGACCCTATTTGCCGAAAAATCTGCTTTCATTTATGTGACGGGATCAGCAGTTCTATTGAAAGGCGAGGATTATCATGCAACAATTCTAAAGCTGGTATCGATCTAGCATATCGTCAATTAGCGCATAAGCAATTTTGGCAGTGTCATTGATATTGCGAAAGTCGTCTTTTGTGAGTTGCCAAAAGTACTTCGGATTTTCTTCATGGCTCGCCATCATGCTTCATCAATCATCATATTGATCTTATCGGCATTGGGTTTATACGATTCCATAACCTCGATAGCGTCGTTGTTGTAAATATCACCTTCACGAAAGTCCTCGCCAAATAACGCATAATGAGCAGCGGCCAAACCGAAAAGATGAGCGGCTTTTCGGAGAGAATCCTTACGACTAGCCATGAACGGTAGACTCCAGCATACGATCTCCTGCATTGGCTGTCGAATGGCGCGCTTGCCATATAACCTGTTCGGTCCGCCGCTTCAGAAGGCCCCCAACGTCTGGCGATTCCATAATGTGTTGAACTTCTCGTGACAGTTTTTGACTATTGGCGGTGCCGTTTAACGTTTGTTCCAGCACAACGAGCCTCTTAGCCAACTGACGGTATTCCCGCCCATCGTCCCCCCCACGGATCGTCCCACTGTTGCAGATCTTCCAGCTCGACCATGACATCTTGTGCCGCTCCCAGAACACTGAGAATCGGGGTGGGAACCGGTTCGCCCAATAGCGTCACATCTCCGAGCACGTACCCAGTTTTCATGATCCAATTCAGCGTAGGGTTGATGAGCCGATTGGCTCTTGCCCCTTTGATCGAAAGCCAATGCCAATCAACGTCAGGCCACCCCGTCTTTATGGACCGCCTTAATTCGACAATCTCTTGATCCCTCAACGGTTTGTCCCCGATCAGCATCATGTCATAGTCGCTTGACGGGCGAGGTATTCCATTCCATCGGGAACCATAGCAAATAACGATGCGACAAGAAGGCAATAGCGCAAGCACATCCGCCAAGCGAATGCGCCACGCCTGGGGAAGGACGTTCAAGTCGCTCAACTGTACTGGTTGACCCATAGGTTATCCGTCCTTTTTGTGACGCGTTATTAATATAAAGTATAACCCAAACAATGCCTCCTTTGACCTTGATTGCCGAACCGTTGGTCCGCGCTGGCATCCCACCCTTAACCATCCCGTTTTCCAATCCAATTTAACGTAGGCAAATCAAACATAGACTCCACCATAAGAATTATCCGAATTGGGGAAACATCTGGGAGTTTCTAAATGCAATTGGGGAATGGTCATCGTAAGGTTAGAACAGACTCGCAAATCATCCCACCCGTCAGCATCAGAACTAGCTGAGAAGTTCTCCTCCGACAAGCTCCCCAATTCCACTTCATGATTGATCCCGCAAAACTTTTCAGGCATGGCCCAACATTGGAAGACTTCGGACCATGCCTGAACCACACGGAATAATCGTTACTGGACCACTGGCGAAAATGCTGGCTTAGAGGTTATCAATGGCCATGTCATGAATAATTTCGACCGTGCGACGATAATGGACATCCCGAGAGCACCGCACTACGAGATCCCATGCCTTTAAGATCGCGGGATCACGCTGAATCCCTGTATTCCACGTCATCAGCAGTCCCGGATAGGGATGATGAACAACAGCATGCAAAATCTCCGAACCATCACCTTCGTGATCAATGATCACGTAATCAGGGGATATTGTCTGTACGAGATCGAGAGTAGACATCGTAAGCGGTCCGGTGATGCGCAGATCTCGTGCCCCTGGCAACGATGGCCACTCGTTCAGTGGTTGGACAATCACCACCGATTGATCGGGCATCAAACTTTCGTGGAGAAGAGCTCGCAAGAGCGTCGTTTTACCGGTTCCTGATGATCCAGTCACCAGCAAGCGATGGTGTTGCCGAACATGGGTTACGAGCCGATAGGCCGTCTCTGCGCTTAATATCTGCTGATCCACCAAATCCCACATGGATAACGAAACTGTTGTGGTCATCCGAGTGATCCCTCCATTGTTCACTACATTGTCGATAAATCCCAGCCCGGACCATACGGGATTCTTTTTTGAAACATTCGTTATCCCGACGTTCACCGGCCTAAAAAAGCCGAGTCCTACGCGGACTCGGTCTGAACGATGAGCTTTGTGACAATGCTCGATTAAAGATACACTTCCGCTCCCAAGATTCCGTATGGACTGAACCGTTCGGAGCTTTACGGTACGACAAAGCCTTTAACGCGCCCAATATTTCTCCCTGCTAGAGATAACACAGAAAATGTTAGTCACACTTCCCTCTCACCGTTATGCTCCGCAAAATCAAGTAATGCGGCTTGCGTAGCTTCATACGCTTCCATTACCCAGTTTTTCCACTGTTCTTCCGTAAACACATATTTGTCAGGATATCGGAATTGACTAGGAAAATCCCCTAGTTCTGGCACATAACCATCGAGATCGGCATATGATAACACATGTTGGCTATATCCCGGCGGCAGTTGGGTATAAATGAATGCCATGTTCACTCATCCTTCCAGTTTCTTGGATTTTGACGCTGTGAACCTGTTGAACCGTTAATTCTTCTGATCGGAACAAAAATAATACGATGTCTCGTGGTCTGCATACGCATTAGCCCACCCGCTTTCGTACCGGGCGGTAGTATGATGAATAGATGTTCCGCAAATATGACATACCATTTTATCCCCCAGGATCCTAAGCATTTTCGATGGGATACTCAGTCCCCGTACAGTTCCGGCATCTCCTGACGGCATGCGTCACACACTAAATCGCCTAGGGCATCGGATTCTCCGTGGGCCTCACAAACATACTTGTGACAGACCACACACACCGCATCGGGGTCTCCGTGGATCTCACAAAAAGACTTGATACAGACCCCACACTGATAGATCCCGGGCCGCCGACAGCGCCAACATTGTAGCATCTCGTCCATGATGTCTCCTCCGTTCCCCCAACACGCGGGTCATCTTCGGCGTCTAATGGTCTTCCTCATACCCATCAAACCACACGACTTGCCCTTGCTCGTCAATCTTATGCGTATCCTCTCGCCGGCAATGCGCTTGCGCGTCCTCTAGCGTTAATCCCCGTTGAATGACGCGCCGATGCCCATCCCGATAAAAGCGCACGATCCGATACATCTGGATCGACCTCCCGTAAAGACATGATTGCGGGCCATGACGCCCATAAAAATCCCCACCTTCTTAACCGAAGGCGGGGGACGACGGGGGGCATATGCCAAGGAGTGGCCGGCTCAGAGTCTTCAACAGGAATATTGATTTCCGTTAAGGCGGAATAGGTCGGCGGCACGCCACAGGCTTTTTGCGCCCACCCCCCAGTCCACCGTCCGCAGAAAGGGCGTGCGTGGTTGGGCGATGGAAAACAGGATGACACTCATAGCACACCTCTCCTTTGTCAGATATTTACGTTTGCTGAGGGATCCTCGGCTTCCCATTCGGCATTCGATCTCCCACAATGACCGGATTTTTCAGGCATTCCCCCAGGTTCTTGCTTGTGATTGGCACACATGATACAATAAACAATCATGATAGTTCTGAGTATCAGGATAATGATGCCCGGAGGGATGCAGATATGATAACCGTGACTACACGGGTAAATGGCCCGCGTTATCAAACAACCGTTCCACGGGCCATCCGGGAAAAATTACACATTGATCGAGGGTCCGTTCTGATATGGACGATTCAATCTGACGGTCACGTGATCGTTTCGACCCTTCCCGAAGATTTTTCGATACCGTTCGAGAAGGAGTCTTCCTCATGAAATGGATTGATCCTCGTCAACTGATCCCTACTCAAGAATTAGCGACTATGATTGGGCAAATTCGTACACTGGTTCCGATTATGCAAGAACATGGATATGATGTGTCATTTCCGATTGAGGTACTGGAATTTCAAAATCGTTATTATGTTTTGGAGGGTCATCATCGGTTGGCTGCCGCAATGTTATTGGGCATTAACCCCGTACCGATTGTCACGCGAGCCGATCTGCCTGGAAACATGCCCCCAGACATCTTTGTTCAGGATATTCCCGTTTCAGCACGGTATGATTTTGAAGAACTATGGGGAAAAGAATTATGAAAGGACATATTTTTATCCTGATAGGCCCTAGCGGAGCAGGTAAAACGACTTTAGCGAACACCCTTCATCAGGAAGGATTGGCCCATCGCATCGTGACATGGACAACACGATCCCCTCGACCGGGCGAAGCGCCTGGACGAGATTACATTTTTGTAACTCCAGGGCAATTTGACGCAGCCTTTCATCAAGGGGACTTATTAGAGCGTGAATATCTTTACGGAACATGGTACGGGACCCCCATTCAAGCATTATCGGATGCTTTGCATCAAAATCACATTGTTCTTATCTCTATGGGACTTCAAGGCGCTCGAACTATCAAACAACGCTGGCCATCCCAGTCAACTATCGTGGCCGTACTCCCCCCCAATCCAGAAACCTTGTATCAACGTTTACTCAATCGTGGGATTTCCGATCACGATTTAGCTGTACGATGGCCGGTTATGCAGCAAGAAGTGAACGAAGCCCAACAATTGGCAGATTATCTTATTATAAATGATGCTCTGCCTCGTGCAATTGCTGAACTCAAACACATTATTTCACAACAAACCTCTAAGATCCTTTAATCGTCTTTTTGGCCTCTTCTTTTTGTTGATCCAAAGCGTGCAAAAGTTGTTCGGCACTCTCCGGCGAGGAGGCATTGACGTTCTCCCCAGCGCTAAAGCGCGGGGATTCTTTCTCGCTCTGCGCGAGCTACGCGGACGTGCTGGTGGGGATGCCACTGCACGCCCGTGGGGGACGCCATCGCCCCAACTACGGGGCCGAAGCCCCGATACTTGGATGGCTGCACCCTCCGCGAACGGGGTGGAGCTTAAGGATATTCTATCACAACCGGGCGGCTTATCCCCAGCGCTCAAGCGCGGGGCTTGCGCCGCCGGGGTTTCGGTCATTTTATACCCCTCCTACAGCGACTAATAATCAAATCGACCACATCCTCAACGGGCATCGTCGCCGTATTGACCTGTAAATCCGTCGGCCACGGCAAGGGGACCGCCGCGCTATCGTACCGCAGAAACCTTTCCAACAAGTCCGCCGCCGTGTCCTGATACGGCCAATATCCCTCATTCCCCGTCTGACGAACCGAAAATCGTTGCCGCAACACCGTGACGGGGGCGGTTAGCCACACGCGGAAGACATACCGAGGGGCATGGCGTTCCCAGGCGACAAGTTCTCGCCAATTCAGCCCCGTGGACACCCAAATTCCGGTCCGCCCGGGAATGAGGAACGGTGAATCCCATGCACGCCAGAGACGTGGCACCACCTCGGCCCACACGCGATCCTCATCCTGCACCGTGTTGCGCAAGCGGCCGACGGAGACGACGGGCCATCCCGCGCGCGCTTGCATCGCGTGGGCCGTCGTGGTTTTGCCCGCTCCGAGATTGCCACAGAGATGGACAATCATGCACCGACCCTTCCTTTACGAAACGTGCTCACGATTGTGGGCTGATCACCGGATTGATCAGGTTCCAAATCATCCGGTATGGAATATCCGAGCCGGTCGTGACGGCTTATAAGGTTCCCGGCTTTCCGAGTGTCCAACTCCAGTGACGATACTCTGGAAACGTCTCGCGTGTTGCGTGCGCCAGAGCGGTGATTGCCTCGGGCACCATTGTTCCAGCCCGCAACCGCACGTCCAAAAAGATCCAATGATGATCCAGATCGAGCCATATCTGTCGGCCCCCTAACTCACAATACGAATCTAAGATCACGTGCAAATTGGATGGGATATCGATACGAATTATCATCTTTAAGTCCCCTCAAACACCGCTTCGCAAAACAAAACCCCGACGGCCCGCCGTAAACGATGTCAGTGAGCGTGCCTTCGGGTAACACCTACTTTTACAGTACATGATTTATGAGTCCATCAACTGGTGAATGGTAATGGGTTTGCTTTCCACATAGAGAACACCCGGATCCACATCCAAACCATTCGGCCAGACAATCGAAATCTGGTCCTCGTCAACTTGGACTTGCCGAAAGAATGCCCATTGTTTCAGAGGCTCAAACAATTCCCCGCTCCGCTCAACCTCCGCACGGAAATCCGCGATCCGATATTCCCCTGTGTCAAACTCTAACAACAGGTAAGTCGGATAGATCGGAAACACCCGTTGAACCCGATGGATCGGAGGATGCATATCAATCACCTCATTTAATCCTGAATCCACGGCGGCATGTGTCCATTGCGGACCGCAGTCCACGCTCTCAAGACATCTTCGCGATGAACGGCTAACCACCGTTGCACTTCACGCAATGTTTTGCCGGGGAGTTGCCCTTCTAAAAGCTCGCCCGTCATAATATTGATTGATACTGACTGTCCCGCCTTACGTAAGTGAAAGTGAGGCAACGAATGATCTTTTCCATAAATATACGCCCGCCAACCCATAATCTCGGCAAACGGCGGCATCGAAACTTCACCTCTATTATAGAACTCATAACCCCATATGATTCATCACTAGCGATGTCATGAGGACTTGATTCTAAAAAGTCGATAGATCCTTACGGTGTTCGGGGTCGTCATCATCAACTGCTCCGCCGCCGCTCCGCACAATAAAAAACCGAAGACCCTTTGCCAGAGACTTCTCGCGAATGCCTTCGGTTGACACTCTCAAGACCTGCCTGAACAGTCAAGACATGTACGCATGAGCTATCTTTGTTAGCGGCTTTTGTATTCTTGCGGATCGATCACCACGGAGTCTTTTCGCTCCGAGAGATCGATGCCCCCACGTCTCGTATCCAGCCTGTTCGTTATTCGGCTCGAAGACTGCGCCGGTGACTCACCCACTCGTCCATCAGCGAATCGATGCAATCCCCGCACACGCCATCCCAGGCATGGATCGGCTCCCCTTGACCGGATGCGTGCGGAAAGGTTGTGTTGTGCGAGACGACAATCGCGTAGGCCTGTTCGTCTTCACGCATCACGTGACCGCACAATGCACACCGATAATGCAACGCCCTCACCTCCTTGCCTTCGCAGGCATCACAGCGCGGCTTTCACTCCGTAACGCGCCACCGCCGACGCGCTGTTCAGGACGAGCACGTCCTGCCCACCTGATCGGAGCCCAGCGCCGCCAGACCAAGACGGATCATGGCCCGAGCGTTTACAAGTACCGACCTTTAAGCCGAGGAAATTGACAGATGGCGGCAACTAGGCCGCCAAAGCCGCCCCCGCTTCTTCCAGCAAGGCATCGAGTTCTCCCACGAGGGAATCCGACGCGACTCCCGGCGTGCTGGCGACGGTCGGAAAGAAGTTGGGCAAGCTGGATGGCAACGCCAATTCCATCTGCCAGGTCGCCACATGCCGCATGGTGGCCACCACTTGATCAACGTATCCGGTCATGGTGAGTCCGGCATTAGCGGCATCGCACGCGGCAAAGCCTAGTCCGCCCGGACAAGGCACTACCGCGAGGGCAGGCGCCGCGACGGACCATGGGGCATCATAGCTAACCCGTGGCGTCACAAAGCCCGTCCCTCCATAATATGCGGCCGTCGCCAAGAGCCAATTGCCCGTCGCCTGTTTGTTTTCTGCGAGCAGTTCCGCTCCCAAGATGAGGTTTTCGCCCGGATTCGCGCGCGCCCCAGGATACCACCCCGGCAGACTTTGCGCCGTGCTCGGAATAATCTGCATGAGGCCGTAGGCGCCGGCGGGCGACCCGGCATTGGGCACACCGCCCGACTCATGCAACATGATTGCGGCAATGAGGATCGGAGGCACTTTCGTTTGTTGCGCCGCAATGAGAATGTCCGGCCACCAGCGAAACACCCGTTCTTCCGCATTGGCGGGGAGCGTAAAAGGCGCCGTGGCGGACGTTTGGAGGGCCTCCTGTTCTTGAAAACCCTGCCACCATTGCGCGGACGGCATGGCTTGCACAAAGAGCCACGGTAAGAGCATCAACGCCACCACGAGGATCACGCGCCCCCATCGACTCGGATGGGAACGCCATCGCATTCCTACTCCGAACCCCGCCGTCGTCTGCCGAACCGTGATCTTACGGAGCATTAGGGTCGGCCCCCTTCGGGGGGTTCTACCATCACAGACCAGACGACGCGCCAATCCGTGGCGGGGAATCCGTGTTGCTGGAGCCAGGTGCGAATCGCGTCTTGTCCCCCGGTCACGATGGACACAGGCACGGGCACCATGACCATAAGGCCGTGGGCATCAGGCGTCCACACGCCGACACGGGATTCGGTCTCGGCCATCACGATGATCACTCCTTTTGACTGGATTATGAGGTGCGCCGGGCGCGGGTCCGATACCAGGCTTCTTCTTCAGGCGGGACAATCGCCCGCACTTGGGTCCAGGCATCGTGAAAGCCGTCACGCATGCGCAATAACACCTGTTGCGGGGGCAAGGCTTGTAATGCCGTGGCCACCCGTTGGGGCATGTGCAAGGCGTCCGCCGTCGCGCGAACATCTTGTTGCGATTCCAAGCGGAGAAAGGCTTTGATGGGGGCGGCATTCCACATGCCTTGCCCCGCGGGCGTATCCCATAAGGCTTGGGGTTGATTCGTCGCCAAGGCGAGCACACCATTCCATTTGCGAATCGTCGTCGCTAAATCGACAAGCGCGGGGCCTAACACCGATTGCGCCAACAAGCGTTGCCCTTCATCCGCCAACACGACGGTCCACTGGTTCTGCATTTTGCGCACCCGCAACCACGCCCACGTGGTTTGCATGACGAGCCAATACCGCGCCGCCGTCGCGGCCGGTAATTTAGTCGTCCCCCACGCGCCCTGGGTCGCAATATTGCCCAAATGCCACACCACCAGGGATCCGGGCATCGTCGGCCAATTTCCCGTCGCGTGGGCCAAGACGTGTTGATCCGCCCCCCGCCAATACGTCCACAGGCGGGCTCGTGCATCTTGTGCTGCGGCGTCCGGCATCGTCTCTAGGGCCGCCCAGACATCCGCCATTGTCGGCGGATCCGAATCCCGCTCCCAACTGAGAGGATCTTCGAGCGTGACGCCACGTGTGGCCCACGCTTGCAGAATCGCCTGTTGCACGGCGGCATCCGTCACCGCATCCCACGATCCTAACAAACGCAAAACCGTGCTGGCCGTCCGCAACATCGTCGGCATCCGCATAGCGTCGGTCGGGCCGTGGCCCGTCCGGGCGGGCAACGCAAACGGATTGGGCACCGTCCCCGCTTGTTGATCTGAAATGTCGATCCACGTTCCTCCCACGGCGTCACACAAAGCGCGATATTCCCCGTCCACGTCGAGAATGACCACGCCCCAGTCTTGGGCCAACCAGCCCTGGGTCAAGGTTTTCAACCAAAAACTTTTGCCGTTGCCGGTGGCGCCCACGACCAATAAATTGGCCGCCAGTCCGTTGACGTCCTGAAAAAAATCGACAAAGACGGGCTGATTTTGCGGCGTATGCCCTACGTAGACGCCACGTGCGGGATCATCCGTCACATGCCCCCATCCCGGCCACACGATTTGCCCCACGCGATCCGTGGGCACCACGCGAGGATTCCACCAGATGTCCTGGGATCCCATCAGCCACCGCCACCATCCCGGGCGATCCGCAGATCCTCGACTAGTCAGGCCCGTCCACATGCGCTGGAGCATTCGGGCCTGTTCCCACGTCAGAGGCACCGCATGAATGCCCAAGGATTCCCATCGCGCCTGCAACAGAGCGACATCCGCGTCCAGCGCGTCCGGCGTACTGGTCACGACCACGAAGGCATCGAGGGTGACCAGCGTATCCGCGGCAAACACGATGCGGTCCCGCAATTGCCGCAAGCCTTGGAGCGTCACCCATTCATCCCGACGGGGACCTAATTCGCCTTGATCCCGATCCCGGACAGCCCATTCCAGCCGACGAATTTTGCGTTCCAGATCGCCATTGAGCACTAAGCCCCCGGGATCGAGTCGCCAAAACCACGTGACCAACGGCCACGCATCGGGACGCAAGGGACTCAAGAGCGGCGCCACGTGGTCCCCCGTCAAGCGGGGCGGCCATTGATCAATGCCCCACGCTTGATGCGCGACCGTCAGCGACCCGCCCGCAAATTGCACGGTCTCGGGCGTCTCAAACCACAATCCCCCCATCTGCGCGGTTTCGGATCGCGGCTCTGTCATGGAGCGTCGCGCCCGTGCGGACCACCAAGCCATTGGATGATGCCTCCTTTCTCCTCGCCTTAGCGGATCGACGGTCCTTGCCGTCGAATCACGACGGGCCCTTGAACCCGTTCCAAGGCGACCGCCTGCCATTGTGCATAATCCGCCCCGGGATGGCCCAGCCCCTGCAACATCCGTTCGGCGGCGGATGCACTGAGCCAGTGCCACGTGCCCGGTCCCGCTAAACTCTGCCACGTTTGTTCGGCCGCGAGCAAGTGTGGCACCGCCTCATCCCGGTGCGTTCCCGGCACGCTGAGCCGCACCCACACGCCCGAGGCAATACTTTTGGCCGCGACGCGCTCAATCCACCATTGCCATCGGCGCCGCAACACCGGCGGGAGGTGCGGAGGCGGTACGTCCCGCATCCCCGGGCCTTGCACGCTCCCAATCTCCACCGTACATCGATGCCACGCCGCTGTCCGCACCACTGTCGCCAATCGCCGATGCCAAGCGTCCAGATCCTCCGGATCGAGAAAGGCCACGGGTGGGATGGTGAGCCAGGCCATCGCCCACACGCGATCTCCCATGACCCAAAAGGGGTCCTCCCGTTGATAGGCTGGCACCGACCAGCCGCCACCTGGCCACGTAGCCCATTGCCGAGGACGCCGCCGAAATTGCCGACGGATAGCCCACTGATGGGGGCCGTCGATAGCCCCCCACGCCATTAGTCCCCCCGTGCCGATCAGCCCCATCATCAGCGCGGGGGTCGTCCAGCCGATTGCACTCCCTACGAGTAGCGCGATCACCAACGCGACACTTCCGATACCCAAAAACGTGATGAACTGTCCCCACGTCAGATGCCCAATGAGATGGGCATCCACTCGCGGGTCGAGATCCGGAATGTCCAGCGGCGTTAACGGATCGTCGGCCATCTCCCATCAGTCCTTTCGTCCGATATCCAAGTGATCGGTGCGTTTAAGAGCTGGACGGGGGGCGGGATGAAGGCGAGGATCGCGTCGCCATCGACGCGGACGATTCGTCGTCGCCTCCCCACCACCGACGCACTGTCCAAACCCCTTGCCGATATTCTTCAGTCATGCCCTGGCGCGTGCGCTGAGTCCCGGCGCTACCGGATGCCCCCGTTCCCGCTTTCCACGATGCCGGAACCGCCACCGGTCGCGGGAGTTCGGATGGCCACGGCCGATCTCCCGCGACCCACGCCTGCACCCGATCTCCGATCACGCGCAGGCGCCGGGCCGCGTGATCCGCGGCACTCTCACCGGGCTGCGGCGGCACGTCGCCAATCTCCGTTGCGGCCCGATCCCACCACGTTTGATAATCCGTCAATCGCGCCGCCGCCACAAAGGTTTGATCGCCCCGTTGCCAAACCACCGGTACTAAACTGTGGGGCGGCGGTGTATGACTTTGTTGCGCTGTCTGCAATAACTGCTGCGTGCGTCGCGTCACCCAGTCTTGACGCTCGTGCCACGGAATCTGGCGGGTGTCCGCTTCCTGCCAGGCGTCTTGCGTCAGGGCATCCTGCCACGCCTGTTTGGTTAATTGCGCTTGCCACGCCGCCGCGTTCTCAATCCCCATTACCCGCCAGACGTGCTCAGCCGGGCCCGGCACCCAAATGCCGGACGTCGCCCCCGATGCTGACGACAGCATGGCGGGCAGGGGATTCCATTCTGGCGCGGTCGTGGTTCCCCATCGCGCCGCCTGCCCTGCGGCAATCTCCGCCGAAGACCACGCGGTCCGCTGGCGTAGCCCGTCGGCGGCTGCGCGCCGATCCGTCCCCCACTGTTGCACGGTCTCCCCGGTAGTGCGCACAGCCGCCGCCGTCTCCCCCGACCATCCCGATGCCGCCCGGATCAATCCCCCACCGACCCATTCTGACACCGCCCCGATCTGCTGTTGCCATTGGCTCCACGCGCCGACCACGGCAATTTCGCCTTCTCGCACCCACAACTTCAACGGGATCAAAACCCAGCGCCACGCCACCACCACGATGACCGCCGTGACCAGACCCGCGACCCATGGAGTTAATCCCGTCAAAACCTTGGGCAATCCGAGGGGACCATGCGCATCGCCCCCATCCAACACAACGATCAAGGCGGTCCACACCCAGGCCGCCACTTGCAAGAGCACCACCCGGATGGTCAATCCGGCCATCCGGCGTGTCGTCTCCAACGTCCACGGGTCAAACGCAATCACCCAAATCCACAACGGACTTAGGCCCAACCACAAGGCGCCGAGCAACAAGATCAACGTCCAAAGCGTTTGCACCACGGTGAGGGCCACGGTCAACGCCACCCCGACATGAAAGACCGCATAGAGCCACGATCCGACCGCCCCGGGCACCGACAAATTTCCGCCTGCCACGCTCATCAAACTGACCAGGGTTTTTGCCAAATCCGCCGCGATCGCCACGGTCAATGGCGTACCAAGCAGATATGGCATTTTGCTGACGTAGGCCAACCCATGACTCCCCGACAATCCCCATAACGCCCCCCAGAGCCAAAATGGGTTCGTCAACCATTGGGCGCTTTGCGCAGGAGTCAATCCAATCATCTGCCCAATCGCCGGAATCAGGCTCCGCACGCTGAGCACATGCCACGTCTGCGTCAGGAACCACGGCAGCGCACGCGGCGTAACAAACAGCACCGCCCCCGTGATCAGCGGGACACCGAGCGTCGTCGCGGAGATCCCCCGATGGCCCGCCATCATCCGGGCAATGCCGCCCAACACCCCAAGCGTCCAAATCATGCCCACGAGCACGGCCCACGCGGGAGACCAGCCCATCGTCAGGGGGACGGCGGATCCCACCGCCCCCGGCGTCCACAAGGAATACGCCAGCGTCGCATGCGGAGCCGCCCGCACAATCGTCTGCACTTGATGGAGTTGTGTGGGTGTCGCTTGCACCCAGGCCCCCAAATCCTGCAACATGACGCCCCACTGCATCCCAAATTGCGCTACAAGCCATAACGTCGCCGGAATCAAAAACAACCAGACATCCACTTCATGATTCAGTCCGGTAAAGCCGCCTTGAATCCCTTTACTGATCGCGGAAGTGATCGACGGTAAGAATTGGAGCAATTGTCCCATGATAGTCCTCCTTGATTCGGCCCGCGCTACGACACCGGAGCGGAATCCGACCTCATACCGTTCATGGACTCCCGACCCGGCCATGGGACAGCCTGCCAAGCGGGGCCTCCCACGCCATCCCATCCCAAGGGTTCGGAGGGCAACACCAGATCACCGGATCGGGCTCCCGCCCCATGACGCCACGCCCGTGTCGTGCCCGTGGGCACCACAGGAGCCACCATGCCCTCGATCACACACATCCCGATCAATCCCCCGGTCGGGGGCGGCATCACACCCCCGTCGATCACCACGACGGGTACATCCGGCAACCGCTGAAGCACCCGACGCCATCGTTCGGCTTCCCGGGGCACGCGCACCGGCAACGCCATTGCCCAGACGGTTAACGTCTCCCGGATCAGGGCTTGGGGCGGTTCACACCACGGCTGGCCCGCAATCCATTGTGCATCCCATCCCAATCCGGGGCGAATCGGGGCGTCGTCCCCCGGAAAGAAGATTTTGAGGATGCCGGGATGCGCTAAATGGCCGTCAAGCAACAGCACCCGTTGCCCGAATTGAGCCCAAAATCGAGCCAACGCTACCGCCGTCGTCGTAGCCCCGGCCCGCCGCTGATTGCCCCAGACCCAATACCGCAGATCAGCCGACAAGGATTCTCCCTGTTGGACAAGATGCGAGGAGACTCCCCCTGACCCTGATGGCCCGAAGACGGGCTCAGGATGCTGACGTCCGGTTTCGGACGGTTCCGGTCGGTGATCCAACGCGGGCGGCGAAATCGGAGCGGCGGGCTTTTCCTCCCCGGATGATGACGATGCGACGGACTCTGGTGACATACGCAACGGACCTCCGGATGACGGGATAAGACGACGCGGTGGCGTCACCGGTTTGGGCGCATCCCACTGAGGCGGGGGCGCCGTGCGCCACGGGCCCGGAGGCACCCACAGTTCCGGATTCGATGCCGCTCGTTCCAACGCATTCGGGGATGGCGAGACCTGCGGTGAGTCTTCACCAGGATTCTCAGGATTCTTAGGATCTTCGACCACGTTTGTCAGCGGTAGCGTCTCGTTCTGGGGTGAAGCCGGAATCGGCTCCACCGGAGTTGGCGTCTCGTCCAGCCTCACATCCGCCGCTTGGGATGCCGTCGGCTGAGGGGCAGACGGTCGTGCGGGTTCGGCATCCGGCACGCCAACCTCGGACGCCCCCTTGTCGGATGCCGGTGAGGATGCTTCGGGCGCTGACGCTCGTTCACGCTCCCATACTTGTTGGCGCAAAGCGGCGACTTCTTGCGCTAATTGGGCCACGCGGGCCTGCGCTTGCGCCCGCTCTTGTTCCCGCAAATTCGCCAAAGTGCGTTCTAATTCCCACTTTTCCGCCTGCAAGCGCGCTTCTTCCTCGGCCGCGGCCGCCGCGGCGCGCTCGGCTTCGTGTTGGGCCGCCTGATGCCGTTGCACGGCATCGCGACGTTGCCGATGTTCTGCGGTAATGGATTGCATGCGGGCCTGAACCGCCTGTTGCACCTGTTGGGCGGCCTCGGGACTCAATCCTTTGACCCGCGTCGTCGGCTTAGCACTTTTCGCATTTTGGGCTTGGCGCCAACTCCGCTCCCACTGTTGCGGGTCCCCTGTGACCAAGCTCGTCCCCACCGTGATGGCACCCAGCGTCGCCCACATCTGCCGCTGCCATTCCGCTCCCGATAACGCCGCCACGGTGCGCGGCCATGCACACCACCATTCCGTCGGACTCACCCGCACCCGTGCCGCATCAGGCGGCAACAACGCCGTGAGAGCCGCTACGATGTCTTCGGGCGTGCCGGACCAATCCGGACCCATGTGCACCACGCCAATGACCCACGGCCCAGTCCCCGTTTGGCGTTGCCACCACACCGCACCAGCTTCGGACGTCAAACACGCGGTGTCCGCATCCCAAGCCCCCGGCGTCGTCCACGGCCACTGCATGGGATTCCCCGTGGGCCATTGCAACCGTAAAGGCGTCGTGGGATCCCAGACTGTCTCGTCAATCCAGATGCGTGTTCCGTGATCCGTCAAGGTGCGACACGCCTGCTCCCATTGATCACGGATCGCGGGATCAGTGGGAAGCTGCTCCCCGGGAATCCGAAGGGTTTCCGGCCATAACGCGACTCGTTCCGCCATGTACACGACGGCCATCGGCGTGCGGTAGTCTTCTTCCGGATTCCCCGTTTCGGCATCGGCCACAATGCGACATTGCCACGCCATTGATCGGTCACCTCTTTAGATCCAATGAATACTCTGGTAAATCCCCCAACTGCTCGCCACGACGAGGATGCCTAACTCCGGCCGCCAGAGAATCAAAGCGCCTTGAATCCCCCATCGAATCAGCGTCTCGGGCCACGTCCCGACGAGAATGTTGGGCACTGGACTGTGGACCCACAGACGTACGGGCCAAAACCACTGCACGCCCGTCGTATTCCAGGTATCGATCAGCATGTGGGAGAGATATCCAGCCCCCCATCCCCAATCACTCCCCGATCCCCACAGGTGGCGGAGCCACGTGACGCTCTCGGGATGTCCCAATCCGACCCCCACGGCCCAGAGACCATGCAGCATCAGACGTCCCAGCACGGGCACGAGGATCAGCGTCCCCATCCAAAAGAGCAGAGAATGCCACAACCCGCGATGCCGCCACCACCCGGCCGCTTGCCCCATCCGCACGACCCAGGATATCCCGGGAACATGGCGGGTTAACAAGGCTTCGGGATGATCGAGATCCGGGGCCAGACCGCCGATCCCACCACAGACGATGAGGGCCGGTGTGAGGGAATGATGCGTGATCGTGGCCACGACGGCCGCCGCCGCCACTCCTGCGACAATATGCGTCTGTCCCGTCATGATCGCCCTCCTGGCAAGTGCCATCGCGCACTCCATCGCACAAGGCCGGTAATCAGCGTTTCCCAACCTCCGCCCACCATCATGCCGACGAGAATCAGCCCGAACGTAATCAGGAGCACGTGACGCACGACTGGAGCCCCGTCAGCGACCCCCTTGATCGGAGCGACGCGCATCCGCTCCGGGCTCTGATAGGCATGCCAGAGGGTGAGGGCAAGATGCGCCATGCCCCAGGCAATGACGCCTAATCCCATGATCCCAATCACGGCATTCGCCAATCGCGCTACCACATCGAGCATGATCCCCACCCCCTGGCTCTCGTCGTCTTACGCACATCAGATTTCGCGCACGTCTTACGGTTCCGGTCGCCTTACGGCGCATTTTGCAAATGCTGGCCAATCGTGTTCCCTGCGTTGGCACCAATGTGCAGCAATCCATTGACAATCGACACCCAATCGCCATTCAGAAAAATGCCCGCGAGCACAAGCCCCGCTAAAATGTCCACACCGGCGGCCACCACTTTCGGCATCTTCGAGATTCCGGATCCCAAAATCCCATTCGTATACCCACTATCGCCGCCCCGATAATGCGCGATGAGGATCTGTACAAAGCGCCAGACCCCCGCAACAATGATGATCAGCCCCATGAGTCCGAGAAACCAGCCAAACCCCTGGATGATTACTTGTCCAAAGGCTGTTTGCGCGGGATTGGTCACGGGTACGTTCGGCACCGTAAATCCACTCCCCGTGCCCGTCGTGTTGCCACTCGCAAACCACATATGCCATTCCTCCTTGTTCAATCTTCACGACGCGATCTCCGTCTCCTTATCCTTTGGACTTGGACTGGGTAGACGACGCCGACGCTGACGATGATCCCGACGGAGCCGATGATGTCGTCACGGATGCCGTCGGCACACTGCCCCCGGCGTACCAGACGGGAGCCGCTTGCGTCGTCTGCGGGGCCAACACCAGCGTTTGGCCTACCAGACTCGCCCCCACGGAGACGGGTACCGCCAAAACCACCACTTCATCCGTTTGCGGATTGGGCGTGCCCGGCGGTGCCAAGACCTGCAACACCGGCACGTTGGCACCTAAGAGTTCTCCCGCGCTCGCGCCGCCCACGCTGGTCCGATAGACGGCGACCCGACCGCCCACTACGACGCCGGTGGCCGCCCCTTCTTGCAGCGTCACCGGCAGCGCGACGACACCGGGCGGTAAATGAAATCCCGCGCGGGCCGCGGCCGGAATCGGCACCCCGGCAGGCAACGGCATCCGTGCCTTAAACCCAATGACTTGCGTCGGCGTTAACAAATGCTCTTGACTGGCCCACGACGCCGGGACCGATTCCGACGCCACCTCACTGGCCCCCACGGGCGTATTGGCCGGTACCGCTTGCCGGAGCACCGCAACGGAGACCATGTGGGGCGGATGCGCTGCCGCGGTCGCAATCACGACGCCCACAATCCCCAACGTACTGGCTAATCCAATGCGTAACCATTGTGCGTTCATCCTCTGGCCCCGAGGGGCCTTCCCTCCTTTATGATGGGATTGTTCACCACTGTCCCGGACGCTAGGGCATCATGCCGTTACTCAGGCCGCCGGGCATCATGCTGCCCCCGCTGCCGTTGCCGGACGATTGCTGTTGGACGGAGGTGCTATTCCCCAAATTGATCGTGGCCACTTGGGACGATCCCAAGGGCGCCTGAATGCCCCACACCGGCGGGGGGTTCAACACCAGCGCCACCGTAAACTGTCCCGATCCCGACGGCGCGACGCCGAGATCCACCACCCCGTTTTGCGCTAATTGCGTGGCGACAGGAATCCCCACCCACGTGGCGCCGTTGGCGGTGGAACACGTCGCCGGAACGCCCGGTACGGGCACACATCCCGTCACGGACGATGCCGTACTCAGTTCGCTCAAGGCAGCTTGTTCGAGATCTTGCGTAAATTGGGATGTACTGACTTGCAACGATGACGCCGATTCGGAAGCATAACTATAGGCCACCGCCGTGCGCACCGCCGACGTGAGGGCGACGTGGAGTTGGGATTCCACGCTTTGCCATCGAGCGGCCACGGTGGTGATAAATACCGCCACGGCCAGAATCAGACTAAAGCCGACCGAGAGAATCCAAATGGCGATACCATCCGGCCCTCGGGATCGGGGTTGCCCCATCCACGACTGCATGCGGTTCCTCCTCTCTGTCCGATCAGTGCCTATTGATATCCCGGCGGCGTCTGACAACTGGTGTTGAGATCGACCGTCGGGGCCAAACTCACCGCTTGCCGCATCGCCCGCCACGTGATCGTCGGCGATCCCGCCGCGCTATCGCCCCACCAAAACGGGACGGCCACCTGGGCATCCACCGTCACCGCTTGGCCATACCCGGTGTACGTCAACGTGGTGGCGGGCATGAACTGGATCTGCTGCGCCACGGTACTCAACGGATACACGGCCACGGCCCGCGTCCAGTCTTGGTTCACCGTACTGTCCCAACACCCTTCTGACGCCATCGCGTGCGTGGCGATTTGAACGGCTTGTTGGAGTTCGATCTCCACCAGGATCGTGCGAGCGGTCCATACCATCGCGGTCAGAAACACCACCACCACACTGAGGATGAGCAGATTGGGGATATTGACGCTGCCTTGCGTGGCAAGCCATCCCGCGCCCCTAGCCCTGCGGCGTCGTACAGCTCGCGCTCCCCGCTGGGAGATTCGCTTGCGCGTTATAATACGCATCACTGGTCACCTCCGCCCGCCCTTGCATGGTGATCGATAACACGGGAATCCCCATCCATCCCCCGATTTGAATGGGCACATCCACTGTGACCACCATCGCGGGATCATATCCCGAGGTTAATCCGCCGCCGCCCGAGGAGACAAAGAGCACTTGTTGCGTAATCGGCGCCCCTTGGGGCGTCGTCAACGCCACGGTCACGCCCCGACCCGGCGCCAGCGTCAGGCCGGCAACATCCTGTTGCACGACCTGCGTCACCGTCGAGGTCCAACATCCGTAGGCGGCCACGCCTTGGGCCGCATCATACGCCGCTTCTTGGGCCACCGCCCATCCCCGACCGACTTGGACGAGATCCACCAGAACAAAGAACACCGCGATCCAAAAGAGCAACACCGCGCCGAGATCCAAGGTGGAACTGATCCCGCCACGTGCGATTCCCCGACGGGGCTGCTGTCGTCGCATGGATGCTCATCTCCCTTTTTGTTCTCAGTCCGCGGGGACCTGGAGAGGGGTGTCAACAATGCCGACAGCCCTCGACAGGCTCCCACCCGAACAAGGCGCCCATCGCGTTGTAGGCGTCTTCTTGATAGTAGCCACCATCACTATCCAAAACGGATTCCCACTCCGGCATTCCGGCAATGGCCATGCGAATGCAAAATTGGACTTTACCGCGAAAGCAGGAGATGCCGCGTCCGTTCTCCACCTTTTGGCGCCACCAGTCCCGGTAATGCACCATATCTTCACGCAACGCCACATCTCCTTTGGGTTCGCCCCATTGAGATGCTGTCGTCCCGTCTTTGAGCAGCCCCATCGCCTGCGCAGTCTCAAAGGTGAGATAGGCCGCCAATCCCGCGCGAAATTCGCCAAACAGATCCATCGGAGCAATCCGATCAAACAACGCCCGGATCTCAGCTTGAGTGAGAATCACCCGAGCCGTGTCGATAGTATATTTAGCCATGTGCCATCTCCTCAGCGACAAAATCATCATCACAACCGGGGCCAAATCCCGTGGGTGAGGACCAACCAAACGATGTCCACCGAGAGAAAAAGCAACCCGAACAAAATCATCCATTCTAGGCGGCCCATGTTGTGGTCCCTCTCTCTCACAAAAAAATCCTCGGTTCGGATCAGAACGATTCCGATCTAAACCGAGGATGACCGCTGCGTCTTAGAGCGTTTGGGCTTGGGTGTTGAAGAAGTTGGTAACGTTCGTGAGCAAGTTCTTAATCGCGGTGATGCCGCCGCCGGCGGTCAACCACAGCACAGTGCCGCCGGCAACCAAGACGCCGATCACGATCCAGATAATGGTCGTGAAGTTCACCGATCCGCGAGCGTGGGTGCGGTGCACCATCCACCATGCCATCAGATTCGCCATGACGAGTCTCCTTTCTCGAATTCTAGAATCCTGCGTGTGCGCGACACGAGGATCTCACACCGAGATCCCATAAAACACACACGCCCTGCCGACCACAGCCAGCAGGGCATATCATGATGACGGGATCTCCGACGGGGACGATGCGGGACAGCCAAACTCCGTGTGCACGCAATTCGGAGGATGGGGCATGTGCTGCAGGGGCAACCACACCACCCACCATTGCGCGGGATCCCCGACATCATGACCGGGCCGGAGCGGGACCGCATCGCCAAACATGATTGCTTGCATCCATGGCAACTCGCGCACTTCCCGACGGGGAAGGGCCGCAAACGGCGTTCCTTGACGGGTCCGTCCCCGTCGGAGCCCAATGCCCCCAATCGTCGAAAACGTATGACTGATGAGAATGCCGTGCACAGGGGCTCCCACCGGCGCTTCCGCATCGGCTAACGCCTGCCACTCACGGCGCCGGGTCCTCTGAAAGGCGTGGGCCGCATCCTGTGGCGAGGTGCCAGCCCATGGCGTCACAATGGTATGCCGTTCCCAATGGGGCACGGCAGGACAGGGATCCACCCCCAAAACCTGGGCCGTCTGACGCCAGACCGCCCAACTCGTCGGCATCCAAAACACCGTCTGCCATCCCACCCGTTGCGCCCGTCGCATCCCGATCCGATTGATCTGGATGATGGCGATCTGCGCCCCCACCGCCGTGACGATCATGCCGATCATCGCCCCGGACATGCCCCCCAGGACGTCCCCGAGTCCGGCGGCCGGAATCAGGGCGGTCAGGCCCATCATGCCCAGCACGCCCCAGAATCCCAAACGATCACGTTCCAAATTGGACCAGATCCAGGCCCACGGTTGCAGATACCAGCGATCCCAGATCATAATTGCAGTCCATGCAAGCCACTCAAGGCTTGCGCTAACAAGAAGTAGAGACCCATGACCATCCCACTAAACACCGCCAAAATCGGAATCGTGCTCATCGTCTGATCCACTTGCCCCGTAATGCGTTCTTCCTCGCGGTACTGAATGGCATTGAGCATCGTCACCAGCGGTTCCAACGCCTTGCCGGATAAGCGTCGTCCGGCCGTGGTCCCCAAAATGGCGGCGAGCACCACCGCTTCCATGCGCCGCACCCGCGTCGCCATCTGGCCAAATGCCGCCGCAACCGGCAGACCCCGTTGCAAGTCAAACAGCACCCGATCCAACTGATCCCCTAACGGCCCCCGCACCCGCTGACGGCCGGCTTCAATGGCGGGAATCAGCGGCAAACCCAAGTCCAACAAAATCTGTAAATGATGTAAAAAGGCCGGTAAGCCTGCGACCACCCGGCGTTGCCACCGCGCAAAACGTCGGCGAATCACCACATTCGGCAAGCCTAACACCGTCCCGATCACACCGAGCGCCACGATGGGCCAAGGAATCCCGGATAATCCGAGCACCAGCCCAATCCCCCCGGCCAGGACCAGGACCGTCAAAAACCATTGCGTCACGTTGATGCGCATGGTCACCGCGTCTTGCCGTATCCGTTCCATCGTGACTCGCCGCCACACCCATTGGCCCGCGAACCGCAGCCGGTCTTCCCATCCCGGACGGGCTGGGGCAAAGTACGACAAGGGGCGGGGTTTGGGGCCCAGCATCCATCCGGTCCAGAGTCCGACTCCACCCAATAATCCTAATGCCACCCATCGCCACAGCGTCGTCATCTGTCAACCTCCCATCTGCCAAGTGGTCACCTATGGACCCTACCGGGGAGCCCGCCGCAATGACGTGTCCGGGTGTGCAGTCGGAGATCGGGCCAATTTCAGTCCAGCGATCCCGTCCTCGATGCCGTGATAGGCTCCGACACCAGCCGATGTGAGGAACGCGATCCCCACGACAAGCCACACCACAGGATGCCACCAGCGGAAGCGAATTTTCCACCGTTGATAATCGAGATACCACTCGGTGGCCCCAACATAATACAGCCCCCGTCCTACCCACGACACTTGCCGTCGCCAGGCGGCCACGGAATAAAACCGGGGATCTCCTGAAGGCCGATTCATGAGCCTCACCATCCATTGCTGAACCTTTCTCAGAGACTTCACCCTAGTCCAGACGTCCTGGCGGAATCGTTCCGCGGTCAGCCTACGCCACTTTTTGCGTCTGATTCATCAAAATCGTGAACGCCCCAAACGTAATTCCACTGGCTACCGCCCCAAACACCGCCGCGATAATGCCCCGATCCAAAGTCGCCACCGTCTGCGAGACGAGCGGCCACCCCAACTGGATCAGGATTGTGATGCCCAACATGATCAGCCCCAACCGTTGGCTCCCCGTGATTTTTCCGGCGCGCTTTTGTTCGGTTTGGAGCCGGTCCCCCCACATCATTGTCAAATTCGTGAGCAGATCACTGGCTTGCACCGTCTGCGTGCGGACTTGTGTGAGCACATCCCCCAACAACTCCACTTCGCCCAAGCCCAGATCCCGCCCGACATCGCGAATAAACTCGGTCGCGGCTCCCGTCTGCCGGGTTTCGCGCCGTAGCGCGGCCGTGAGAACATCCGCCAAGGGCGATTCCGCCGTCTCCCGGGCATCCCGCAACGCAATGACGAGATTCGCCGTAATAGGCAAGAGGAGACGCAAGGTATTCGCCAAGGTGTAAAACTGGGTATCGAGGAGCACATGCCGTCGGCGGCGTAGCAGCAATCGGATCCATCCGGGAATCATGCTGGCCGTCAATCCGAGTCCGAGAACTTCCCCCACATTATGGGTAATCGTCCACACGAGGCCGCCACCAATCAGTCCGGCGCCTAGTGGCGCGAGCGATTGCACACTAGCCGGCCACGTGGGACCGAGATCCCAGACCGGCGCATTCGGAGCGGATCCCTGACGTGCGATCCGCATCCCCCCGAGCATCCACCCCATCCATCCCAAACTGATCGCCAGGATTACTATCGCGATGAAGAGCATGTCGTTCCTCCTTATGACCCGTGATGCGCATATCGGCGAATTTGCGCCATGAGTGTCGGAGACGGATCGTGCACGGGAATCCAATCGGCGCCATCCCAATCCCAGAGCGAGACAATCTCACCGGATTCCAAAATCTCGGAAATGTTCGTAATGCGGCGCACAAGTTCGCCATCCGCATTCACCCACCGCGTAATGTGCACAATCACATTAAAGGCGGCTTTCACTTGCTGGACCACCGTGTCCCACGGCATCTCTAAGCCCGCTCCCAGCAGCATCCAATAAAACCGCCCGAAGAGCATGGACGGATCTTTCAAGTGCACCGTGAGCAAGAGTCCTCCAGCTTCCGTCACGCCCGCTTCGAGGACATCCTTGGTTTCGGCTCCCCGAATCTCTCCCACGATAATGCGATCAGGTGTCATCCGCAACGCATTGACAAACAGGGCGTGCAATGACACATCGACGTCCGCCGCATCCGCATCCGACTTTTCGTGCCCGATCATCGACACGGCATCGGGGAAAAAGTCCACCAATTGCAACTCGTCAATGTCTTCAATGGTAACAATGCGTTCCGTGGGCGGAATCGCCGCCCGCGCCACCGCGCGCAAAATCGTGGTTTTACCGGTGTTGGTGGCCCCGGCAATCACAATGTTGGCCCGCCCCCGCACGGCTTGAATCAAAAAGTCCTCCATTTCCGCATTGAGCATCCCGCGGTCAATCAGGTCGCTCAAATCCATCGCTTGGCCCCGGGAGCGTTTGCGAATCGTTAACAACGGGCCATCGTTGCCCGAAATGCTTTCGTGCACCACGTTGATGCGGGCTCCGTTGGAGGGCCACATAATGGTTTGCAAGGGCCGCACCGGCTGATACCGGGCCCCGGCGCGGGTACACAAAAAGTCGGCGAGTTGCGAGGCTTCCTGCGGACTGCGGAGCACGCCGGGCACCACATCCCATCGCGGGCCCTCCGGCGTCTGATGCAAAATCCGCACCCGCGTTCCGCTGACCGTAATCTCCGTGACAGTCGGATCGTTCATCCACGGATCAATCGCCCCCGCTCCAATAATGCGACTTTGGAGTTTTTCGACAATCGCTTGACGAATCTTGGGGGCGGCAATGTTGAGCTGCGCGACGGCGCGCGCCACGACATCCGCCACCTGTCCCGCATCCACATACGTCGCGGAGGCGGACATGAGCGCCGGATAATGCTGTTCAATCCAGTCCCACGCGGCATTTTCATACGCATCAATCTGCGGATCTCGCGTATCCTGTTGCAAATTCGCCCGGAGGGCCGCTCGTTCCGTCCCCCGCCGCAAATATTGATCAATGTTGGCCATGTGTCCTCCTTTCGACGCTACGCATTACTGACGCCCCACCACCCGGCTCTCGCGGCGTTTGCGCGCATGCCGATCCGGTTGCCGTCCCGTCAACGCCACCAAGATGTGATCCCACCGCACTTTGCGCGGCCATGGAATCGCACGCTGATGCATCAACGCGGCATTCGCCGCTTTCGGCACCCACGGAAGATTGCCGACGAGTTCTAAGTTCGGCAAATGCACGGTGCGAATGTCTTTCAGAGATACGGCGTCGTGTGGGGATCCCCGGTGATTCACCAGCAACACAATGCGCTCATCCGGAATCCCCAACCCTTGCACCATCTGTTGCCGCACCCGGTCGGCTTCGGCCAGGGCATCGTACTCCGGCGTCGTCACCAGCACAATGACTCCATCTTGTCCCGCCCGCGTCAGGGCCGTTTCGGCTGCTTCATCGAGCGCAGGATCGGTATCCACGACGACGACGGGATCCGATTGCGCCAGGGCCCAATCCAGTACGTAACCCGGGGTCCGTTCGGGGGGCAAGGACACCCGCAACCGCCGGGTCGGCCCCGGAATCACAAACACCCCGGGTTCGGGGGGGCGCAAGCGTTCGATCCACTCCCCCACCATCCGGCGTTCGGTATCCTCGTCAATGCCCCGTTCCCGAATCGCGGTGCGGGCAATCTCGATACTGTCAAAGAGTTCATCAATATTCGGCATCCGGGCATCGATGGGCCAAAAATGGAGGGCGAGATTGGGCTTGAGATAGTCAAAATCAATGCCCATCGCACTGCCGTACCGCTGCGCGGCTTGTCGTAATAACGACGCCGCCACCGTGGTTTTGCCGACGCCCCCTTTGCCCCCTACCACCACAATCAGCCGACTGGCCGGAAGCACCGCCCGCACCACACGGGGTTCGTAGGCATCCAGAGCCTCCGCGCCCGGAGCAGACGGCGGAGTCTTCGCCCGCCCCCACCAGCGCCGTTTGACCGGACGAGACGACGGAGACGGGGCCGAGGCGGCGTGATCCGGAATGTCTGGGGCGGATGCAGGCGCCGAAGCTGAGCCCGGCATCGCCCGAGTCACCTCGACCGATGGTCCTGACGCCGGGGGCACAACCGGCGCGGCGGATCCCCACAAGGCATCCCCAATGGCCGCATAGTCATAGATCAATTCCCCTGTGTCCGGTTGCGTCTGCCCCTCAAACACCGTCGCCGCCGTCGCCAACGGCGTCGCCGCCAAACTGCCTAAGGACCCCGCCACGCCATCCGGCGTCCCCTCCGCGAGAAGCACAATGCGCGTGGGCGCCGTGCGATGCTGAATGAGCGTCATAATCACCTGGGCCCATTGCGGTAAATCCGGACAAATGGTCGAGAGCCACAACGCAATCGGTTGATCCGACCGCAGCGTGAGCACATTCGGAATCTGGGAGGCGTGCGCCACTTCGAGCACTTCTTGCACGGCATCGCGCCCTTGATCCCGCACCCATTCCAATAAACTCGTATTGGCATTGGGATCGACTGCCACAATGACTGTCCACATAGTGAAACTCCTTTAGCACAAATTTGTCCTACCGTTCTTCGTCCGTCTCGGGACGGAGGGATGCCCAAAACGCGGAGACTGTCGCGGTATCCCAAGCCACCGACGCGCCCTCCGGATCCGATGGTGGGGCATCACCCTGGGCGGCTTCCAAGGCCGCAACCCGGCGCGTCAAGACCTGAATCGCCTCCTGAAGGGCAGGTAGCGTCGCGGCATCCCCTGGGGCGGGCGGTTCCGAATCGCGCGTTTGCTCCGTCCGCATCATGGCATCCCGGAGACAGGCTTTGATCCACGCACTCCGTTGACCTAGCGGGACGTGGGTTTGGATCCACGTCACGAGATCGGCATCCCGGGCATCCCAATACAGATAGATGGTCCAATGCGGACGCCGGGCCATGAGCGATTAGGCTCCTTCCGCCTGGATCGCCGCGTAATACCCGAGCACGTTGGCCCACTGCGGATCGGCTGCCACCGTCAAGGGCATCCCTGCCACGACCACGTCCCGGAGAGCCGTGGCTCCGCCTCCGATCACCCAACACCGGCGCATTCGGGGCAAAACCGCCGACCACGCGGCGTCGAGATAATCCCGCATCGTGGCTTGCCACGCCCGTAACGCCCGCGCTTGATACCGGGCCAAGTCTACGTCTCGGCCTCGAATCACGATCTGGGTTTGGTGATCCACATCTTCGGGCCACAACGCCACGCCCGTTTCGGCCCGAACTTGCGCGGCCACGTGCAGGGCCAAGTTCCGCGTGCCAATGTCCCACGTGCCTGCCGGATCCGCCGTGACCCGCAATCCCTGCCGACTCCATTCGACGACCACATATTCCGTCGTCCCGTACCCAACATCCACAATGCCATACAGTCCTGGCTCCGATGCGGGCGTCATGAGACTCAGCGCCGCCGCCATGCCTTGGGGATAGACGACCACGCGGGAGATCGTCAACGGGATGCCGTTCACCGATCCCGTGCCGTGGAGCTGCTGTTGCAGTGCCTGTCGCTCCGCCTGATACCACCCGAGCGGCACGCCCACCGCTAACGTCCAGGGCTCCGCATCCCCGCGCAGGCCGTCGGCCGCCACGGTAGACGCTAAGGCCAGGAGCGTCAGATCCCGCGTGCCCGTGCTCATCCCTTTCTCGTGACCCAATACTGTCCGGGCTTGACGCGGGGCATCCGTCCCCCACCAGTAGGCTTGGCTATCCGATCCCCACGTCACGATCACCGGGCGGGCACTCGCCACCGCGATCATGTCCTGCCCGGCATTCTCGCCCACCGCGGGCACAATCCAACTGGGCCCTTTCCATCGTCCGCCCCGCGGACCTAATCCTTTACAAAATCCATGTCCGACATCGATGGCCACAATGCCCACACACTCGCTTCCTTTCCATAACCCTCCAGGGTTAGTTCACGACCCACGCGTGAATTTGGAGACGCTTCCCGGTGTCCGTTCGACCGTCCATCGTCCAGAGTGTCCGTCCGCCCGAGAGGGGAACGGGCACGAGATCCGCCACGACGCCATAGCGCGCGGCCAAGGCCCGGCATACCGCTACGGCATCCTCCACGGGATCAGATCCGGTGTCTTGTACGACGGCGGATTCCGCCGTATTCCCATCATCCAGCCGATAAATGCGCCATAACACCATGAGTCATCCCTCCATCATAGGTTGGCGGCTTCCTCTCCGTCCTGCAGGACGGAGAGGAAGCCGCCTGACTGCTTGCTAACTGGCAAGTTTTTGCGTGATCTGCCAGCCGTTGCCCCGTTGCAAAATCCGGCAGACGGTATGGAAAATTTCTGCGCGGTTTCCGTCGACCGTTGTCACCACAAAGGATCCTCGGGCTCGGACGGTCACACGCCCCACCCAGGTTCCGGCGAATTTCCCTGTTTTCCTCTCGGCGCGCACCCAATCTCCGGTCTGAAAGCCGAAGTGAACCTTTTGTCGTGACCGATGTCGAATCGGGAAGCCGTACGCATTGGCTCCACACAGTTGTCGGGTACCGCGTCCCTTGGCGGTCCAAATCTGCACATACGCCGGAAGGCTCGTGAACCGATCCGGGGTGCTGGCACCCACACAGAGCGCATCGTAATAATGCGCTTTGGGCAAGCCCTGATGGAGTCGCTGCTTCTTGGTCCGTCCGCCCGATCCCCCTTCCACCGGCAATCCCGTGGCTTGGAGTTGCTCATAGAGCCGCCACCGGGTGGCGTTCATCATCGCTGCATCCCGCAATGGCTTTCGGGCTTGCATCTGGATGTCGGGGAATCCGAACTCGTCGGCTGTCCGACTCCCCTTAGTCTGGTTGCAGGCGTGGCACGCCAAGGCTAAGTTGCTAACCCGATCCGTCCCCCCGCGGCTCTTCGGCACGATGTGCTCCACCTCCAGTGGCACATCGGTGGCCCCGCAGTAGACACAGGCCCGCCCCCACTTCTCCAGCAGGTACTCCCGCACTTCATAGCCCAACAGGGTTCCTTGCTGATACGCCACCCCCGAGATTTCCGGGTTGTCGAGCTTCTGCGTGTCGAAGCGCACATGTTCTACGCTGAGATCCGTGACGGGGGCGCCCTGCCGGATCTTCGCCATGGCATGGAGCGTCTGATCCACCCGGGCTTCCAGAGATGGTGGTAGCCAGCCCTCTTTCCGCTTGCGGTTCTGAAACCGTGCCTGGCGATAACGGGTCTTGCGATACCGTCGCCCTCTACGGAGAGCGCGTCGGGCATCCAGCTTGGCTTTGATACCTGCTTTGTGGACAATCTCCCCAAAGAAAACGACCTTGGATCCTTTGGCCCCCTTCAGAACGATGGCCATGCCGGTCGTTTTGCTACCGGGATCGAACTTCACCCGCAGCGGCTGCAACACAGATTCTGCCGCCGTCCGATCCTTTAGGCGAATCGTAAATGGCGCTATTTTATGAACCATGGCCCGACCCCGTTCCAGCAACTGACGCGCACGCTTTTCGGTGCAGGGCATCAGCGGATTCTTCTGTCGGTCTAGGACAAAAACCATGAGACGGCCTCCGTATTGTTCCCGTAAGGGACTCGTAACGCTTCCTTGCGGAAGTCTCTCCTCGCCAAAGTTATTCAGGCTTTTTACACTAAAGGCACCGCTTGCCCTACCCCCAGCTCGCTGTTTAACCTTTAGCGACAGAGCCCGGAACTGGAGAAGCATTCCGGGGTGTCATGACCCCAATAACGTAGTGCCGAATGCACTGAGGCTGGTCAACCCGGGAGCTTTCGACACGCTCCGACCTTCAGGCCGGGGTGGTTAACACGGTATCATAGTCCCCGTCTCCCACCGTGACGATGACCGCACTGACGGATCCGATCAGATCCGGTCGATGAATGGCTCCAAGAATCTCCTCGACTTCCCAAAAGTCGGTTATCAATTGCCCCTCAATGGTGTGTGCCGGACGCACGTCCATCAGATCCCCTTCTTTCGTCGACCTGCCGTCTCAACCCATATCATGATATTGCGCGATCTTGTCATGCACCGCGGCGATAACCTCATCAAGGCTGACGTGATTTTGCGCGCTTCTGACATTGAAAAAATCCATTTCGTCTCCGCTATCTCGATACACATGCACCCCGTGCCCCCCGAACCAGGCAAAGGTCAGGTCGGTGTCGGCATCATACTGCACCCACCGGGCACCGCTGAGCTGTTCACGCAACGACATCAAATCCCCCCCTTGTGCTACGATGCCGATGTTCGATGCCCCCCACGATGATCCAATTCCCTCATTCTCCGATTTTTTTGATCCAATAAGGTTCGGAGAAGCGTGATAATCTCCTCATCCGTTGTCGGATTCTCTCCCGCATCGAGCGTCAGTTGATAGCACGCACCGGAGGTCCGATCCGTGATAATCAGCGAACGGTCCTTGTCTGACTGCGCAAATCGGAAGCGCCCATCGGCCGATTCCCAGGTGTGGGAATAGACGGCATCCACGATGCCCGGCATTGTTGCCATCGGCCAGAAATACATGTTTACCGTGGCCATCCGTGGTCTCCTTTCTTCGATCACCGGTCGGTACTCACACCTGATCGGACGGGATCAACAGCCCGGGATAGGGCGTCGTCGCTCCCCGCTCCGCGAGTTCTTGTCGCGCCCGTTGGACCCGGCGGCGCAAATCCTCGCGGGCTTCCGCCAAGGTCGCGAAATGGCGCCCCGCCGTATACGTATCGGTGACGCCCTCGTACCAATATGTGCCATAGGGCAACGCCGCACCCTCCTCGATGCCCAACGCAAACAGCCAAATATGCTGTTGGGCATTGGGCACGGGAATGATGTCCAGAATGGTCATCGGACACTCGCGGTGCTCCTCCCCACGGCTGAAGCCGGGGGAAGGAGTGCCGCACCCCTCCTTTCCCATGTGAACCCGCCGGAACGGGCGAGCAGGCGAACCTGCCGGATACCGAACTGGCCGATGCGCCGGCCAGCTGGCCCAGCGACCCCCACCTTGCGAGTGACGGTCGTCGGTAGCCCGCAGACCCAGCCGCGCAGCCTGCCACGACGTGTTGTCACCTCCACCCAGTCACCCTTGCGAAAGAACGTCCCATTAGCCGTCCCGCCGTAAGGTAGCCGTGCCCTGCCCTTCTGCGGATTCTGCCGGTGGAGCGAGCGCCGGTGGTGACGAAGCGCCGTGAACACATAGAACGACCGGTTGCCGAAGGCGCACCGCGTTATCCCCATGAGCATCGCCACAGCATCGACCGCCTGAGTCTCGAAGACCTCTGGCCGGTTCGGACCCTGGATCTTTGTAAGCCTGAACTGCTGTCTCCACGTCGCCGTGTCGGTAGATTCCACAACCGTCACCGGCGCCAGCTTCTGCAGTTCCCGAAGCGTGACGGTCTTGCCGATCTCGGTGGTGGAGAAGAAGTGCGCCTGCTTGCCGATCTTCGGATCGTGACGTACGTTCTCGACGATGATTTGCTGGATTGGATAGATCCTGCACAGTTCCCGAACCGCCTTAAGCCTGGCTTGCACCTTTGAGAGTTGGCTTGGCGCAAGCCAGTAGCTTCTGCCGTGGCGACGGTTGTCGAAGCGCTTGGGACGGCGCGGTGTCTTGCGGTATCGCCTCGCCCGCCGCAGGTTGCGGCGCGTCTCCATTTTCTTGTGTGTCTGGTCCGGCAGGTTCACCTGCGCCGTGACTTCGATCTGCTTGTGCGAAGCGACGGCTACCCCTTCGTGTTTTGAGCCGGGATCGAGCGCGAGAACCATCGGCTGCGTCGCCGTTCCCAGGGGAATGAGCATCTGGATGTAGAAGAATCCGAGCTTGTTGCGTCGCGCTCTGGCGACTCCATCGCGGAGCATGATCCGTGCATGCGCCGGCGTCGTCGGCATGAGCGGTGTGCCGTCCCGCGCAACTACGGGAACTCTCGGTTGCTGCATGGGTGGATACTCCTTTCGCGGGCCTTGCGGCCCGGTGATTGTCGCCTCGACGATGCCCAGGGAGCATAGGCTCTGAAAAGCCGTGGCATTCAGTGGTTCTGCCGAAGATAGCCCGAACTGGCGAAACATTCGGTAGTTCTTGGTAGCTCCCTGGAGCCGCTGCTCAGGACATGTCTGGGCCGTCTAGTGCATAGCCCTGGCGGAGATCGCCGCCAGAGTCACTGGCCGCCACCAGCAAGCCCCAGGCTTCAGCCATGGGGTCTATGACGCCTCATTCTCCTCTCCTGTACCCCGCACCCCGTCGTTAGTCTCCTGCCCACAATCCCCCGGTCTCGGGATCATAGGTCGCGCCATAAACCACTTCGCCCAAGCGTCCCCCCGGACAGAGTTGGGCACAAATGACGTGGGGATCTTGATCGTCATACACCGTCACACTGTCTTCCCGACCATCCGGGTAGTGCACACGAAAAATGCGATAACCCCGGGGACGGGAGATCTGTTGCGCCATGATCATCAGCCTCCTTTGTCGTCCGTGAGTGAAAGATCCTCCGGTCGGACCCAGTCATTAAATAAAGAGCCGTCCGCACCGCTCGCATCGGGGAAGCACGTCAGGCGGATTCACCCATTCCACCCGATGCGGCCCGTCTAATCGTCCTGCGGGCACCTCCGCGGCGCACCGCGCACAGAGAATCCACACGCCATCCACGTAATACATGGGAACTCCGGTTTGGGGATCCCGCGCGAGTAATTGCATGATGTGACCTCCTCCTGATAAATGAATGGGGATATCACGGACCCAACATCCGACGAGGGCCCGGGCTTGACAGACACCGAGGCCAGACCGCAGGGAAACAATTGTGAGATCTCAATGGGGGTCTCCGTCAATGACAACGCATCGAAAACACGTTGACAGGGCATAAGGATGGCGATGAGGAACCGTCTTATGGCAAGCGTGGAGGCAAAACTTAGAACAGGGATTGGCGTTGCATTTGCTCCGGCGTCATCCGGAATTGACGACGGCGCAATTGGTCGGTCAGTTTGCGATGCACGGATGGGTAGAGGCGCTACCGGCGTTGCCAGTCCCGACGCGCGGCGTGAGCGAGGAGGCTGGGCATATCCTCTAGAAAGTCACCTTCGTCTTCTAAGACGGTTGCGTAGCGCGCAACCATGTCATCGAGCCATAGCAGTTCGCGGTCGATGAAGCGCATGGTCAACAGCCCTTTCGAGCACAGAATAAGCACGGGGTAAAGCGGGGTGTTGGGGAAAGAGAGTTTGCGATGATCATCCCCGGATGTTGCATCGTGAGATGCATGAGAAGGGTGTCGCGGGGCTACCGCCCGTCACCGGATGAATGCACGTCCCCGATCTGCGTCATCGGCACAATAACCCAGTGCCCGTGGCGGACGATCAGTCCCGCCAGCACATTCCCGGTGATGCCATCGAGAATCATGACATGATCCCCCGGATCCGGGGACCACGGCACCTGTGCCAGCCATTGCTCTGGCGTCATGGCCGCAACCTGTTGCCGCACGGAATCCCAACCCCGCCGATGTACAAGGCGATACTCCACAAGGGGCATATCCTTTCTCTCCTTTCAGCGTGGACGTCCCCAATCCGTAACCGATTCTCCCACGGGCTGCTGAGAGGCTTCACGGGACGCTCGGTCATGCTGCCCGTGCTGATGCACCGCCCCCATCACAATGCTGGTGATCCAGATGATCCATGCCCACGTCCACAGTACTTTCATCAGTCCTCATGCCTCGTGTTGGCACGACACTAGTACCACAGCCGGTTCCATAACGTGCGCAATTGCCCCATCAGGGAATGATCGATGCCCCGGTGGGCATAATAGCGTTCTTGAAATTCCTTGAAGCACTCCCCATATTCCTGCCGCTGCCGCCGATCCTTCTGAATATCCCGAATGCCTTCTCCCGCTTGGAGAACGATCCCATCCCGAACTAACACGTAGGCCGCCCACATTGCGTCCAGAATAATGTTCGGATCGTGGGCATCCCCGGCTCCTTCCGCCGTTGCTTGGGCCCCGAAGCGCAGAGCGCGCGCGCCTTGATCAGCCACCTCGTTGTGATGCTCATACCAGGCATCCATTTCTGCCTGAAACTTTAGATACTGTTCTTCTCCGCATCTTTCTTCTGTCATACGTAAGCTCCTTTTCCGAAATCACTTGTTCGAGAATTCGCCCAATGCGCGCGGGCTTCTTCTAACGTCAGACCGCGCTGGATGACAGGGGCCGGGAAAAAGTGACATCCCTCGTCCGCCCGCCGATTTGCGTAATAGCGCACAATGTGCTAGGTCGGCATGCGTGGGCCTCCTCACCGCAAAACAAAAACTCCTACGATTCCTTGATAGAATCGTAGGACTCAAAAAAAACACCCCGACAGAACTCCCTGACAACAAAAAATCCCACCAAACTTCATCGGGGGATGCCACTTTTTTGCGGTTTTTTGCACTCTCTTGGGAAGGGGGATGCCGGTTTTTGCGGGTTTTTGACACTCCATCGCGGAGACCGCGGCCTCATTTGTTGGTATTATACCGAACATCCCCGTCCGCGTCAACACATGATACGCATCCCCAACGCCTGATTAAGCAACAGCCGATGTTACCACGCTACACGGAACGTCTTGCCGCTTGTGCGCAAAACAGGGGCGGTCTAATTGAAACACGGGCTCCAGGCGGAATCCCTTTATCCCTGCTCCCGCACTTGTTGCAAGGCCCGTTTCGCCAACGTGGTGATGTGGGCATCGGTACAGCCATACCGATCATAAAGACCACAAATATAGTTCGTACCCATAATGGCCACTAAGCAATCCCATGCCAGCCGGGTCTCAAAATCGTCATACCCGCCCTGACGCTGGAGATCGTCGGCATAGCGCTCAATGGCGTCCCGATGCAGGCGATACTGCGCCACGACACGATCCAATTCCGGTGCCAATTTCATGCTTGCTTCCTCCTTCGGTTGTGTCGCGAGGATCTCACCTCACGTCAGGACTCTATCTTTTGTGCCGCATTCGACCCCATGACCGTCAACGTGATGGCGATCCGAGGATGCTGACGATCCCAACCGAAATCCATAACGCGGGGTAATAACCACTGATCGTCCACAATCAGGACCCCCTTCATCGCATCCGCCACTTCTTTGATGAGATTCCCCGGATCATGCGTTCGGTGATCCGGCCACCAGATCATAAGGGCGGCAATCACCTTCTGCCCCCGGGCGGGCACCGTCCATCCCGTTGTGCGTTGCCAGATTTTCATGGTCCATTGAGCCTCGGTGCGCCACGTTCGCGCTGCGGTCGTCAAGATCATGCGGGGATGCCCGTGCACGCGGGCTATGCGATGCGCGTGATTATCTGATGGCGGGATCGTCAGAATGAGGGGCGGCCAGGGCACGAGGGCAGACATTCGGGGCACATCCTTCCTGCTTTGTCATAGGATTGTTTCGCACAAGACCGATGCCGACACGCGATAAATACGTTGGAGCCTAAACAGATAATCGGTTCCTTATTCATGGCCGTTTTCCCACAGTTGACGGGTGAGTTCACCGAAAAGACCGCTCACCCAACCAGTCTCGCCCCGTGCCAAAAAATTCGTCCAACGACTCATCAGTTGAACCCGGGACCAGTGTCAGTGTTTCAGCTTTCCTTCAAACGGGATGGAGATCCCCCGCTGACGCGGTCCGTGGCCACATGTGCCAAGTTCGCCCATCGAGCTGCGGATGAAGCTGCTTGTGTCCCTGGGCATCGGCTCGTTGCTTAAACCAGAACGCGACGCCGGCTGTCAGACATTGATCCCGCAGGGACCGTACCCAGTCATCATCCATCGGTCGCGCACCAGGACCGGATTCCGCCCCGACGATGACCCAGTCCAGATCGGGAAGCCACGACGTGAGATCCAACGGCGCTAGTAACGGCTCGCCGGACACAAAGCGAATCGCCGCTGGCGTCGTCACCAGCAGCGGGATCCGCTCATCGGCCCACCGCTGGTCTTCGACGGAGACGCCGAGCCAGAGATTGGGCGGGGGCCAGCCTTGACCATCCCGTCGCAAAAGGGATCGCGGCGGATCGAGCATCCACGCTCGCATCCGGGCGGGCCGCTTGGTCAGGACCTGAAAGATGTGGCGGGGCGCACTTTGGATCGTGGTAAAGACCTCGATCAAAAACGCATCCGGCACCTGGTCATGGAACAGGTCACCCATGCTGTTGACGAAGATCCGCCGGGGTTTGCGCCAGTGCAAAGGCTGCATCACGCGCAGCCGATCCCACCGCACGTTTTCCGCCGCGTGCGGTGCCGTCCACGGTTGGGTCGTCCATCCGAAGCGATGACTCAGGCGTTCGGCATAACAATGCTGGCACCCGGGGGAGACCTTGGAACACCCCGTCACAGGATTCCATGTCGCGTCGGTCCAATCAATGCGCGAATGATCGGCCATGATGTATTCTCCTCTCTCCGGTCATCTAACGCCCAGAATCCCTTTCTCGTCGCGGGTTCGTCCGAATTAGCGGACTCATGTAAGCACTCCGCGCATTCGCCTTTTTTTGAGACGGAATCGGACAGCCCGTCGATTATTCGGTATACTTACCATCATGAATGCATTTTGGACCGCGGTACTGGAAGATATCTTGGCAAACTTGATCACAACCCTTCTGATTGCAATGGGAGTGGTTGGATTTTGGTTATGGCGGTTTACGGGGCGAGAACAGCGTGTTCGCCAATGGATCCCACCGGAACGACGGGTTTTTCGTGTTTCGGCAACCGAACCGACGCATTGGCTTGTTCATGCGACCTCCTTTGTTTCGATACTGAGACCCGATGAGAAACTTCGGCTCATTGATTGGCACAGCCAACGACTGCATCGTCGGCCGCATAATGGTCACGTCGTGCGCGTTGAAGGAATCGATCCGTGGAGATTTTCGACTGTCAATTTTTATGATTTTCTTACCACCAATTTGACGGCTTTTCCTGCCAATTGGCCGCGACCGACTGGACGAGGATGGTATTCCACATGGGTCCATTGGCGATCTGTCTTTCCGCTCATCCGCCGGATCCGTGAAGTGATCGGCACGCCTCAGTCCGGAGAGGAAGCGCTGATGAACTCCCATTTGGCTAATCCCCTCGCCATCAGCTTCTTGATCCAAGATGCCACGGGACGATGGGGAGTTGTGGCCCGATCTCAATGGGTGGCCGTGTCATCGGGTCAATGGGGGGCAACGGTGGCAGGTACCGTGACACCAGAAGACTTGACACAGTTTCCCGAGCACCCCATTGCAGTCTGCGCCCGACGAGAAGCCCAAGAAGAATTGAATCTGATTATCGACACCATCACGTGGGATGGTCTGGTGATTTCCCGCCAAAAAATGCAGCCCGTAGCGCTCGTGTCAGCCCGCATTGCCCGCCGATGGGAAGATGTTATGCCCTTGATTGCCCAGGCCCGCGACTGGTCATTTGAAAATACCGCCCTCTATGCGATTCCCCCGGAATCCATTGCATCTGTCATTCGACAAGCCCCCTTAACCGATGCGGCGGCTTATCATTTATCGTTGCACATCCCATCCCATCGTTCCATCTTGCGACGGATTCCCCTCAATCGTTATCGAATCTCCGCCGGGCCCATCAAAAACAATCCGGGTGATTCCTAATAATGCCAATTGGGACCCGAAGCACCGAATCCACCCCGTTAACCATTGGCGACGCAAATACGTGTCGATCTCGGTCACGACGGTTTCCGTAGGGATTTGGGCGCGATGCAACAACCGATAAAGGTTCCAAATCTCATCGAGATCCCCAATATCAGATGTCGTGTTCATCCGTCCTATCGCCTCCTTTCTCATCGCGGATTCGTCCGGGGGAACGGGTGCCCCCCTCCCCCCGTCGTGGCGGCATTCGCGCCATCTCGTTTCGATTTCGTCCACGAAAACACCACCCCTTCGTCATCTGCCTTAAATCCCTAACGCCGCGTTTCCGATAACGACATTGTTCCGACTCGGATCATAGGTCGTCCCGCAGGTCAAGCACCAACCATATTCGTAGGGCTATTGCGGAAAGGGACGCCCTGGGATCCGCCCCTATTAAATACGGAATAAAAAAGAAAGGCCCCGGCGACCCGAGGCCTAATGGTTACGGTTCATCAAATGATAGCCAGCCAATAAAGGCTATAGACCGCGCTGTAGTCAAAGCGTTCTACCCTGATCACGAGGTCCCCAGGATCTTCACGCGAGTCTACGATGGACCGAGCAGAAACATATCCATTGCAAGAAACTATCGCGTCGGGAACCGGCGATTCCCGTCCAACGTGAAGCCGAGGGAATTGGGATCCCGTCCATACCCAGTGAATGAACCCATTTTTTACATTAATGAGGGCATACCGTTGCACCGCCTCAATTACTGCAATAGCCGCGGCCTGTCGTGATACCTTGTACCGATCGGCCAATTGCTCGACATCGGACCATGACCAATCTTTTTGCCGTTGGACGACGCGGATAGGCACCAGCAATCGACTGGCAAAGCGGTTGACCTCTCGCTCGTCCGATTGACCAAACATGTCCCACTCATTTTCAGCCGTTCCCCACGGCAACAGGCGCCCCAACCAAAGATGCCCCAGTTCGTGAGCTAAGGTAAATCGCTCGCGAGCTTCTAATTGGGGCCTCAGGACGACAGCAGGGCAAAGATAAAGGCTATCCCAAAAAATCATCCCCCACCAATCGCCCACTTCCACCTCGCTGTCGTAGCGATAAACCGGCACGCCTAACCGTTGGGCCAAGAGCCAAACATCAACCGGGGCTTCTTCCGAAGGACGTAAGCGATCGTCGTCAAGTGCATTGAATTTCATAAGAGGATCTGACCAAAGATTTAAACTGTCCGGGGAAGGCTCTCTCATAAGAACCATCTTGCTGATGTCGAGGTCTATTTGAGGGGTTCCTCGCGCCGCCAAAACTGCAACATCGGTTAATTTTCGAGCCATTTGACGTCGAACAAACCGTTGAATGCCTGGCGGCAAGCGATAAACAATCCGAGAATCCTCCCGAACGACCGCCTCAAACAAGCCAGGATACGTCATCACTTCGCGAGCCCACCCCGAAACCACGGGATCATTCGAACGACAACACTTAGCTATCAGTGCTGCAATCGTCTGGCGATCTTCCTTCGACCCATGGTCAAAATGATGCAACACGCCCGTATGAAATAGACTCCGCTCATACGCAGAACGATCCTTCAAAATCACAGCCAAAGTGATGTCAGGATTAGAATCTGACAAAAGAACCTTTTTCCACTGGTCATCATCATACGTTATAGACGGAAGATCACTAATCAAGTCTGCCATCAACCAGCGGGCAGTTTCGAAAAAGTCTGGCGCAATCTTCTCCAAGAGTGCCTTTACGTTTGAACGATTTTTTTCGTCTTTAGGCGTTGTCCGTAACCACAATAGCACGGAACCGTAAACCACCGCTGCATCATCCGCAGTCACTAGTTGGCTCCAATCAAAAGACGCACGAATCCCCTCATCCCACAGTTCCTGTGTTGTTCCGCCGTCGCAAAATGCGAGCCATGTTTTCGTGGCCAGATCTTTCGCTTCAACTACCGTCATGACAAGGTACCTACTTTCTCGAAGAACCATCCCATTTCTCAACACGGAGAACCTTAATTTCTGGACAACCCAGAAAAATTAACTCATTTTGTTTCACAGGAGATCCAGGCTCAACAAAACCTACACCCGCTGTTTGCAACACCCGAACCCAGGTCCTTGCCATCGATCGAATTTCAATTACTGCTCGGTATGGTCGACGACTGACCGAACGCCCATGATTCCGTTGCACCTCAGAATGGGATTGGTTCAAAGAGGCTGACACCCCATCGGCCCCGCTACGCAGAGCACGATGCGGTGTTAAACCCCATCAATTTATAGGCCACGGCGGGCACGCCGTGGCACCATGAACAGCTGACGGAACGGACGAAGATAGCCGGATTCTTAGGGCCCCACAGGGAACGCCTGACGCCGATGATCCATCCAGGCTGCGACTTAGGCCATGAGGTCGATGATCTGAGCTTCGGCGTTGGGTTGATGGGGTTGAATGCGTTTCAGTCGTTGAGATAAGGGAATAACCGCATAATCCATATTGACTAATTAGTCCAAGAAGTTGTTAGATTCGATGAAGAGCACTGTGAAGCTCTGGATGATCGAGATAGTACTGAATCGCTTCTTCGGCCGTAGAACAGGGAAGTCGTCGGCGTTTTTTGATCATCTCTTGCCAAAATTTTTCGGCGTCTTCCTGCGATAGCGTGTCGCGATTGAGCACGGCCTCTGCAATGATGGCACGAATTGTCATTAAAGGTAAATGGTGATTGTAGCAGTAACGATAGACGTCTTTTAAGTTATTACTTGCAACCGTGCCTCCATGGTATCGAACCCAAGCCATCACCGCGGCCTCACCGCGGCCTAAAGGAGAGGGTGTTCTGGCGTTACTGATGAGTGCGGCATATTCTTGCGCGGCCTGCCCAGATGTATCGAACATTTCTTTTTTTAACCAACCGCTGTGTAAGAGAGGATCGAGGCGATTCCGAAGATCGGGTCGTTGTTGGATTTCGGTGTACACGACATCTAGAACAATCGCCTGGGGATACAGGCGGACCAATAATCCTTCCTGAGCGGTCAAAAGAAAACAGGACAACACATCCGTATCCAGAACTAAAGGCTTGTCAATCGACCAGGTCGTGTGGGTCACCTCCAGAGTCCCCAAGAACTTGTTCCCAGAGACCTATATCCGCAAGGAGCTCTTCGTAACGGGAAAAGGAGATGACCTCTTTTTCTAACGCCCATTGCGCTTGTTCAAGGTACCGGCTATAGATTCTTTCGGCATGGGTTGGTAAGTACAGTTGTTCGTCATAACCCCATTGGCGGGCTGCTGCGCGAACCCCATGCTCCCATTCCTTGGCTTGCCGCACGTCAATATAGGTGAGTCGTTTGAGTTGGCGCAGCATGGCCTGATGACTGACCCCAAAAAGTTGCTCTAAATACAAAACGTCCGAGAGAGCGATAGCACGACGACCAGCGAGGCGTAATTTCAGATAATGGGCTATTCCCTCAGGCGGCATGAGGAAGAACGCGGCAAATTCATCAGCCGCGTGTTCATTGGCTCCGTCATTGTTAACGCCCACATGGCAAGCCTGAACGGCTAATCCTTTGTCGTAGTCAGCATGATACAGTTCGTGCGCTAACGTAAAGTTTTGATGTCCCAAAGATTTTGCTGAGTTTAAGAGAATTGTGCGGGCGCTTCCCGCACGGACATAGATCCCGGATAAATTACTTTCTAAAGGGCGCACCACACAGGCGATGTTTGATAGTGTAATCACCTTCCAGATATCAATGGGCTCTATCGCATTAAATCCCAACGCATTGCGAGCGTGAGTCGCCATGACGGCACTTTCGCTGAAAATGTCTGCCATACTTACTCTCCGTTCTCTTCCAACAGTCGATTTAAGGAATCCAGATTCATTGTGAATCGTTTAACCCAGCGAATGGTTTCCAAATCCTTGGAGGTGATATGGGCAGTGCGAAATGCCGCGATAACAGTCGGAGAGATCTCCGATTCAGGCATAGGGTCTTCTTGGAGAAAATAACTCAACTCATACCCATAGAGGTCTGCCAAGCGTTGCAATGTGGGAATATCTATGGGCCGTTGTCCTGTCTCAATATAAGAGACTTGTTCGCGTTTGAGATCTAAATAGGCCGCTACGTGCTGTTGCGTGAGACCGGCGTGATGACGGGCCTGAGCTAATCGTTGCCCAATAATTTCTCGAGTTAATGCCATGAGATATCCCTCCTTGTTTAGAGTGATGGAACTGACAGCCTTACTGTAACACATAAGTTACAGAAGATAAAGATGATAACGATTACCGTAACATGCTCAAAGAAATTTTTGGGGAAGAGAAGTTGCGTGAATTGTGTGAGGATATTGCGGGAAGATTCTAATTGGAGGACACTGTGGAATGAGCGAGCATCCATCTGTCGGAGGAAATGATAATCATGGCAGCCGGTCCTGCCCCGGCTCACGCTCCAGGTGTTCGCGAGGAACCCCGCTGCAGCGTGGCCGACGGCGGAGGCGCTCAACACGGGGAGCCGCTCCGTCGCCGCGTCCGTCATCTCGCCGGACGGTGCCATGAGGGTGGTTATGAGGATCATATCGCGTTGGGTAGGCGGCATAACAGGGGAGATGGCAAAAGCATTATGAGAATCATCATGGTGGCCGGTCCTGCTCCGGCTGGCCTGCTTGACCAGGCAGTTTTACAAATGAGGCAACGGGCAGATTCTCCGCAAGAACCCTGCTTCGATCAACGTGGCACATATTGGGGACAATCCACGGGCGTTTGATCCACCAACACGATGCCGTCGCGCCAATGGGTCGGAGTGCCGGTGTCGGGATACGCGTCGGCGGCAAATCCGACGGCAACGTTTCCGACAGCACGGGGGGCCAACGCTGCTAAAGAGGCATCCGTGCCGTTCCATTGGCGAGTCCAGGCCACACAGCCCACATAGCCCGGTGATTGGGCCCGTCGAGCATGACGGCACGAGGTGCAGGCGGGGCGTTTGAGAGATGTCATAGTGAGATCACCACATCCTTGGGAATTGGGAATAACGTACGCGAGGAAATCCACATCGAATGATTCGGTCCGAAAGAAATCGACCGCTCATTGGCGGTGTAGATCACCGCGATGGCTTCGGAAAACGACGGATCGATGCTAGTGAAAGACTCCCTCATAACCTTCAGTACCCGTTGATAGGGACCAGCGAGATATAACATGCGGGAATGATCGGAACATAACGCATCCATCGACCACCCATGTTGCAACATTCAGTCTTTGAGAAACAAATCAACATCTGCCCGCGATGGAATTGTCACCGGAGGAAAATCGCACGGATGATCTTTATCGCGCGCGAAAAGAACCGTAACGGGATTTCCACCATGCCCGAATCTCCGCCGCCGTCAGTGCCCATCCATCATAGGGGAGCCGAGCAATAATCTCGGCTTTGAAGACCTGATGCGCCCGATCCGCAAGCTGACGATCCGCGAAGACCGCATGGAGCAACGCAAACGCTAAATCCGCTGGACCCGATCCCGCATATCCCCATTCAAAGCCCGTCGGACTGTGATAGCCGGTATTCGGCAGGTCGCCTACGGGCATCCCATTCGCTTCGATCAGCACCCGAACCCCCGAAGCATCCCGCAGGCCGCGATATGTCGTGGTGTCCATCGTTCTCCTCGCTTTCTCTCCCATCATCGGTCTGAGACCCCCTTTGCGTTATGCGAGGCAGTTCCTGACACAAGAAAGGGTTGTAATGCGTGGTAGACTTGATGCGATACATCAGCAGGAATACCTACCCATGTCCGCTGGAAAAAATCCCGCCACGTGCGCATGGCATATCGACGTTGTTTGTCCGGGGAGGCATGGGATAAGTCGTTCAGATTACTGAGACGGTCGGCCCACTTGACTAAATTGATCGGCGGGGCGGCGACTAATTGATCCCAATAAGCCTCGATCACCGATTGAGGCGGAACGCGGGGATAGCGCGCAGGATAAGCCACCCACGGTTTGGTGAGTTTTTGGACGTGGTGGAGAATCTCCGAACCAAATAATTGCTGGATTTGTTGCGCAATGACATCGGGATTGTCCCCGTCTTCCAGGGTATCGTGCAACCATCCGACAATGTGCAAATCTTTCCGATGCGGTTGCCACACCGATAACCAGTGCACAACCGTTTGAGGATGCTCAATGTAGGGAACCCCATGATCGCGGACTTGATGCCGATGCACCACTTCGGCCAGTCGTTGGGCTTGTCGCACCTGATCGTCGCTGAACATCGCACGTCTTCCCTTCCCGTATTCATGATGCTCTCCCGCTCAATCCGTCAGGATTCGGGGTGCAAGGTTCCTTCTTGCACCAACGGAGTCAAAGTCGGACAGGCATCGCAGATATTGTCAAAAGGGTGCGGGTGGAATGCATCGAGATTCGGTTCGGTGATGGTGAGACTGTCGTGGGGAATTGCCAGGCCACATTCGGTTCTTTTCTGTCCGGCGATCACGCTGTGCCACGTAAAAAAGATGCGGCCTTCCGGGATTCGCGCCAGGATGACCATGGATTCTACTCCCTTCTCAATCATCACGCCGTTTTGGACAAAATGCTGTGTACCCCGGAGTGGGATTCCCGCTCCGTGATGAAACGCGTTCACCTTATCAGAGGGTGCTAGAGTGGCTAGACCATCGTCCCCATTACAGGTGCTGCAACACCGGGGACTTACATCTCTGAAGGCGACTCCCCTGGGGAGATGCCGCCAAATCGACTTTTGAAGAGCCTGCGAGAAACACCCGCATCGGGCCTTTCATCGTGAGTACTGTGATAATCCTCAAAACGTTGAGAACATCGACCGTGAGCGTTCCGGATACGGGTCGGCTCCCAACAACCTTATCCGGATCGGCCAATCACAAAATTCTCGTGATTCGGATCATAGGCCGTCCCACACGTCACACACACAACATATTCCTGCGGATAGTGCGGAAAGGGCGGATCCCCCGGATCCCGCCAATCCAGACAAGCAAACCGCGTTTCCTGACAGGTCGGACAGCCCAAGGCCTCCGCGACGTGTTCATCATCACCATCTTCATAGTTATCGAAACATTTCATTGCTCGGACACCTCCCACGTCCTACGCCCCATGCACAGATGTTGTCGCTCCATCCATCCCCGAACTTCCCGATCCCACGCCGCAATGCCGTTAAACGGCACATAGACGCGGGGAATCGACGCGGGCCACAGCCCGTCCAGTTGTTCCCACACGCCGTGCTTGATGCTCGTCGTGACGACGCCAATGGCATCCACACGAGGTAAGGTGCCCCCGCGCCAGAGCCGATGGCCCGGCCAAAACCAGAGCGTGACGCCGACCCGTTGGGCCCAGTGCTGATACACCCGTTCCCGTTCTTCGGGCGGGCCAATAACGGCCCAGGTCATGCCCGCTAAGGCAGATGCGGCTCGATCCCGAGGACCATCCGGCGGGTTCGACGCGGGGACCGCCATTCCGTCCCGCGGCTCAGACGATCTCCGGTCCGGGGGTTGCATCCACCACGTCTCGTACCAGTGGGCTTGATCCGCCAGTTGCTGTTCGAGATCCTGGACCCGTTGACGCAAGCACGCGAGTTCGGCCTCCAGGGAGGCGGCATCGCCGCCGACGCCCGACACATCGTCCGGATCGGTCACGAGCGTGACCGGATCGGGCCATTCCGTTTGCACCCGAACCAGCGCAGCACGGATCTCCCGATCCCACTCATCACCCTGGTCCACCAGCCAGTGCGTGGCGGCATCCGTCGCCATGCGGCGATCCGGCAAATGCCACAAATACCAATAAATCATGGGCGACGACCAGTGATGATCCTCCCGCACGCGCTGACCCCATTGCACCCAATCCGATGGCGTCCAGAGCGGATGACCATCCGCGAGTTCGGCCATCAGCACGACGAACAGCCGATCCCAGATCTCCCGCCAGCGGGGGCGAAACATCTGCCGAATCACCCACCGCTGACGCCCCCGCACCGGACCTTTGGCGATCTTGGCGGGGATTGGCGTCGGTCCCCGGTGCCACAGCAGGCCGAGATCAGCGGGATTGGTGCCATAAACCGTCGCAATGACCGCATCCGCATACGCCACGTCGTCTTGCGTTAATCGCATTGGCATCCTGTGTCATCCCTCCCCATTCGTGATACCGTGCGGATCGGCTTCGTAGCGCAACACCTTGCGAATGCCCAAAATCCGCATCCAATGATAGAGGGCTTGCTTCTGCACACCGCAGAGGTCCGCCACGACCGTGACCGGCCGCCGATTGAGGTGATCTAGGAGCCACGTGCGTAACGCCGCATCGTCAGCTAACCCATACGTGCGTTTCACGGCTTCCATCTTGCCATAGGGCCGGGCCCGGCGCGCACACGGAATACTACAATACCGTTGCCAGTGCCCATGATCCCATCGGGCCACAAAAGGGCGGTGACAGTGTGCGCACGTCGCTGGGCGGGTTAGTGTGGAGGGCATGAGCATACCTCGCTTTCGCTAATCGTTTGCAGCAGGTGCATCGCGGTAAGGGAACACAAAAATCCCCCTCGGTCAGCAGCGTGGTCTGCTCCACCGAGGGGGATGCCGATTTTTTGCGGTTTTTGACACTCGCACGGGATCGGGGTCCGACATAATTTGGCTTGATGGATTGAGTAAACCACAGAGGAAACGGATTGTCAAGACGGGATGAACAAAATCAAGTGAAAATAGCTTTGTTAGCAGTGTAGCATTCGGGGTTTGCGTGACATTTTTTCCAAATACCCAAAACCCTTACCCCATAAGGCTTTGCGTCGCGCGAAAAAAATTTGTTAGCATGTAGCACTGTTAGCGCAGAAACATATACGCCTATAAGGAGGTAAAGGGGGGGGG
>NZ_FWWY01000001.1:849866-853718 GCF_900176145.1 Sulfobacillus thermosulfidooxidans DSM 9293
CTCGTGTTTATCGATCCCAGTTACATCCCACATTGAGAATGCCCCATTTTTCGNGGAAATTGAAACTAGCGATCCTGATGGCTCTCTGGTTTACTAGAGAGGTCTGATCCATCATAAGGAGAATCGCTAGTGAGTACCAGTATAAAGAAAAAATCGCTTCCCGAACAGCCGGTGACGGTGCCGTGGGTGGACATCCTCCAGGATGCCGAAGACGGGTTATTGGCGCTGTCGATCCGGGTCGGATTGCAGGTTTTGCAACAGATGATGGCGGCCGAGGTGGAGCAGTTGGCAGGGCCTAAAGGCCGTCATGATCCGCAACGCCAAGCGGTCCGACACGGGACCGAAGTCGGCAGCGTCTTTTTGGGGGATCGCAAAATCTCCGTTCCGCACCCGCGGGTGCGGGCGGCTGATGGTTCGGAGGAAATTCCGTTAGACACCTACCATCGGTTTCAGGACCCGACGCTGGCGACACAAGCCGTACTGGAACGGATGCTGTATGGCTTAGCGAGCCGCCAACAGGGCCACGCTGATGCAGCCTTTGAAGCCGCGATGGAGCAGCCGGGCCCCAGCAAAAGCACGGTGAGCCGCCGCTTTATCCAAGCCACCCAACAGGCCCTCGACCGCTTCCTCCAGCGCCGATTGGATGACCGGACGTGGGTGGTGGTGATGATCGATGGTTTGCGTGTGGCCGATCATCTAGTGGTCGGCGCGTTAGGGATTGATGCCGACGGCCACAAACGCGTCTTGGGATTGGTCGAAGGGGCGACAGAAAACCACACCGTGGTCATGGCCTTATTGCAGGATCTCATCACCCGCGGCCTGACGGCCGCGCAGGGATTACTCGTGGTTATCGATGGCGCCAAGGCCTTAGCCAAAGCGGTGCGCGAGGTCTGGGGTGATCAAGTCCTCATCCAACGCTGCCAAATCCACAAGCAACGGAATGTACTCGATCACCTGCCGAAATCCGCAGAAAATCGGGTCCGCCAGCGCTTACGGAAGGCGTATCAAGAACCGGATGCGGACACAGCCGCACAGGCATTAGAAGCGCTCGCGAAAGAGCTGGAACGGGACCATCCCGGCGCCGCCGGAAGCCTTCGGGAAGGACTCGCCGAAACCTTAACTGTCCATCGATTAGGCCTTCCGGGCCTCTTGCGCCAAACGTTGGCGAACACCAATGCCCTGGAATCCATCAACAGTCAATTTCGGACCCATGCCCAGAATGTCAAACATTGGACCAATGGGCAACAAGTCTTACGGTGGATGGCGTCGGCAAGTTTTTTCATCGAAGACACGTTGACGCGGATCCCTGGCTACCGTGAGATTCCCGTGTTGCAAACGGCCTTAAAAGCCACGTGTTCCAAAATGCCGGAACAAAAAACCGAGCAAATCGGTTAAATCACGAGAAAGGATACGCTAGCGAAATTCCACGAAGCTTGGGACAACCTCCATTTCCTCCTCGGTAAAAATATAAGGAACGTACGGTGCTGACTGGCGCTTCAAGGGGGGAGGCAGGGGCGTCTCGTAGCCTTGAGATCGGGCCCATTGCAAAAACACCCGCAGACAGCTCACGCGGATCCGCTGGGTTCCCCATCGCTCACCGGGAATCCGCGCAACCCATCGGTCGACGACACTCTGGGGAATGACGCGATCTCGGATAGGATCAGCCTGGGCGACTTGAGCAAACCGGGCAAGCTGCTCAGATTCCACCCGATATCGGTATCCTAGCGCCTGCTTGTGTGCGACGAACGCGTCAATGAGTCGGCCAAGCTCTCCGGGAAGCGACGGTCTGGGGGCAGCCATCAGAACACCTCCTTATCCACGTTCCAGTCGAACACGGGAACCGGCAATGCACAGCGGCGGAGCTGCTCGACGCTGATTTTGAGGTATCTTCCGGTGGTTCGGGTTTGCCTATGCCCCAGAACCTCGGCGATAACCGGCAGCGGAACGTTGTCCTCGAGCAACCTGCTGGCCAGCGCATGCCGCATGGCATGCGGCCCCGAACGATGTCCAGACTGGGGTACTACCCCTCCGCGGGCCATATATTGTTTGACAATACCGGATAAGGTGGGGGCTGTCAGGGGTTGAATGGGCGGAATATGACGGAGAAAAACCACATTGCTGTCGGTCGTCGGCCGACCATATTTAACATAATCGATGATAGCCATACCCACTTCTTCGGAGAGAGGCAAGGTGACGCGTTTTCCAGTCTTCTCTATCACGCGATCAATGACGTTGATCTCCCAGCGGAGGTCGGCAAAGGTCAGGTGACGAATGTCCCCGGATCGAAGACCAAGTCGCGCAGCGAGTAGCAGCATGGCATAGTTCCGCTTGCCCGTGGGATTGGCCCGATCGACCGCGCCGAGAATGTGCTCAATCTCCTCCGTTGAAAACGTGGAGGGCAAATGCGCGTCCGGCGGCCGCCGGACGTTTGGCATGGTGGACGACCAATCCTGTGCCACCAGCCCCTGTGCATGGAGATGCCGGAGAAAGACTCGGAGAGCACCGAGGGCATTATAAAGCGTCGCTGGAGTGTCGCTGCACAGCATGTCGGTGTAGGCCACGATCGTACCGGCCGTTATTTGGGCTAACTCCGTCACTGCGTGGTTTTCCAAGTACAGCAGGAACTTTCCCAAATATTTCTCATACCCCTTAAGTGTCACTGCAGACCGTTGCCTTTGCTGGGCTGCTTGAAAGTCGGCCAGAACTTCCGAATATCGCGTGAGCAGGGACACGGCCGATTTCCGATACCGTGGTCGCACCATGCCGTGCAGGTAATACTCGTTGAGGACCGTGATGGCCCGAGCACGGACCCTGTCCTCATTGGTGAGGGCCGTGAAGATCGTGATGTGGTACACCTCTTCCAGAAAGTTGAGACCTACCTGGGTGTCATAGCTGAGGCCACGATCCGCCATATATGCGGCGAGGCGGACCCATGGGCGCTGGTAGCGATTGATGGTGCGGGAACCATAGCCCACCCGTTTTAATTCTTCTTCGACGTGCGTGATGAGGTCAGCTAGCGGAAACGAAAGTCGATGGTTCATGTCATCTACCCCCCTTGGTTGTCCCTATGGGACAGCACCACTATAGACCAGCCAAGAGGAAATAATGCAAAGTTAAGCGGCCATTCTGTGATGTCGTTCACGGAGTGGTGATGACTAACTAGCCATTACGGTCAGCTTATCATTACGTCGAGCATGCGCCCAACAGCCGACCAGCGTGGCATCCGGGACCTCGCGATAGCCGACATAGCCGTCACATTGCAAGTAACCCCGAAATCCCGTCAGAAATTGTCGCGCATAGGCCCCCTGCCGTCCCGGCTGATACTCATAGAGCACAATCGGGGGACCCTCTCGTCCCGTTCGATAGAGCCACATATAGGATTTTTGCTCGGCCCGGCGGGCCCGTTTCATGGAGTACGGTCAGCGTCGTTTCATCCGCTTGCACGATATCCTGCTGAACCAAGGAGTGCTTCAACGTCCGATAGACGGGTTTGAGCCACGTGTGCGCGGCATAAATAACCCAGTTGGCTAAGGTCTGACGGGACAACGGCACGCCAAGGCGTGCCCACTCCTGTTCCTGCCGATACAGAGGCAGATGTTCGGTAAATTTTTGGTGGAGGGTAAAAGCCAAAAGGGACGGGGACGCCAGACTTCCGGGATAGACCGGGCGGGGCATCGGAGCCGTTTTGATAGGCGTGGTGAGCGCGTCGCGCTCACACTGCCGACACGCGTAAACCTCTTGGACATGTTCGATGACTTTGACTTGCGCGGGAATGACTTGTAACTCTCGACGGATTTCCTGGCTCATCGCATGCAGGGGGCCGTGACAGGTGTCACAGACCCGGTCACCCTC